>NZ_JBDJPF010000041.1:0-61031 GCF_054957865.1 Streptomyces xingningensis | reverse complement strand
GGGGGGCGGCGGGGGCGGGGCGCATAGGCCCCGCGGTGGCGAAAAAGGCGGCGGCGGGCGCGGGGGTGGGCTGGGATCGGGAGGGCAGCCGCGGCCCCAAGGCGCCGGCGAGGTCGCCCCCGCTCAGGGTGCGGCCGGGGCGGGCGGGGGTCTTGTTGCCGGCCGAAGGCTGGGGGCGGTCGGGCGGGGGTGGCGGGAGGGGGTGGGGGGGGGGGCGGGGGTGATCACCCCGGCACCCGCCCCTATGGGCCGCTGTCGGCTCTCTTACCAGTCACCGCCGCCGAAGCCGCTGTCGCCGCCACCGCCCCAGCCGCCACCGCTGTCGCCTCCGCCCCAGCCACCACCGGAGAAGTCGCTGGAGTTGAAGTCGGAGCCGCTGTAGTCGCCGCCATCCGGGCCGCCGCCGTCGCCGCCGCCGAAGGACGAGTCCGCCGCGTAGGAGGGGGTGCTCATCATGCTGCCGAGCATGGTGCCCACCAGCAGACCGGGCAGCAGGCCACCGCCGAAGTACCCGCCGGCCCAGGGGCCGTAGGCGGGACCGGCGTTCCAGTACGGCTGGCGGCCCTGCGCGGTCTGCACCGTACGCGACATGGGCTCCTGGCCCTCGGCCACCCGCACCGCATCGGCCTGGCAGGCGGGCACCGTGCGCACCGCACCGCCCGGGGGCGCCCACTGCACATCCTGGACGGACATGCCGTGGCGCGGGTCGAAGAAGCAGGGCAGCCGGCGCTGGGGCAGCGGGTAGCCGGTGCGCCGGGCGGCCAGGGTGGCGAGGGCGAAGCGGCCGTTGTCCAGGGCCTCGGTCACCGCGGTGACGTCCTGCGGCTTCTTCGCCGCGGCCATCTTGGCCTTGGCCTCCTCATAGGAGTTGAGCGCCTGCTCGTAGTCCTTGCGCATGGCGTCGTTGGCGCCGGGCTCGGACGGGGAGAAGTCCAGCCGGTCGAGCTCCTCGCCAAAGGCGGTGATGTCCTCGTCGACCACCACGCGCAGCGCCTCGAGCTCGGCGCGCTCGCGCTCCTCGCGCTTCTTCTTGCCCCTGCGGTACAGGGCGTACGCACCGGCACCACCGGCCACGACCACCGCACCGCCGACCGCCAGCCCGGTGGCGGAGCTGCCGCCGGACTTGGAGCCGCCGTCCCAGGAGCTGGGGGCGTGGCCCTTGGCCTGCTTGATGGCCTGGTCGACAAAGGCGTTCACCGCGGTCTTGGCGTCGGCGTTGTCGTTGCGCTGGATGGAACCGACGAGGTTCCGCACCGCGTTGGTATGCATCACCTTGGGGTCGGCCTTGGCATTGAAGTCGTTGCCGAGGTGGATGGCGTAGGCACCGACGATGCCGACCTTGGTGTGCAGATCCTGGAAGATCGTCCCCTTCGGGAACTCGGGGGCATCCGGCAGCACCGCGACAAAGACCGGCTTATCGGCATCCTTGATCTTCTTCGCGAGCGCCTCGGCATCGGCCGACGACAGCTGCGAAGAGGCCCTCGGGTCGACATAGACAGGGCTCTTCTTCAGCGCGGCGGCCACCTCGCTCAGGCCGGTGGCGGCATGCGCGGCCGGGGCGAAGGTCATCGCT
The DNA here is from genome assembly GCF_054957865.1 of Streptomyces xingningensis. Classification (NCBI taxonomy): domain Bacteria; kingdom Bacillati; phylum Actinomycetota; class Actinomycetes; order Kitasatosporales; family Streptomycetaceae; genus Streptomyces; species Streptomyces xingningensis. The sequence goes on along the minus strand of NZ_JBDJPF010000041.1, from coordinate 59,458 downwards.
CCGGCCAGCACCAACAGGGCTGCGATCAGCCCCGCGAACAGGGCCGGCAGCGGCCTGGGCAGTGCCCGGGGGATGGCGGACATGGCGATTCTCCTCGGAGCGGCGGGGGCAAGGCCCCCACTCATCAAGATCACGGAACTTACTCTGCCTTTACCAGGACAACGGAACGTTCGGACACCCGGTTCCCCACTCTCCTCACATCACCCGTACGAAAGGTCGGAGCAGGGGTTGTCGTCCGCCGACCTGGCCTTGCCGGCGACTTCCGAGGGTACGGAAGAAGTGGACGAAGTGGACGGCCCGGCCGAGGGCGCGGTCGACGGGGCGGTCGCGTAGTCCTGGCCGAGCGTGATCGAGATGCCCTTGTCGGCGGTGCCCCGCACATAGGCGCCAGGGAAGAGCCCCGCCAGCGTACGTGCGTGGTCCGCCTGGCCCGGGCCGAACTCGATCACCGTGGTGGTCTCGTCGCGGGCGACGGCCGTGGCGATGTCGGTGACGGTGTAGCCATGCGCGGTGAGCGAGGCGGCGGCGCGGGCGGCGAGGCCGCCGACCCGGGTGCCATTGAAGACGGCGACGCTCACCCCGGCACCGGACACCGGCTTGGCGGGCGGGGGATCGTCCTTCTTGTCCTTCCGCTGACCCGCGTTCTTGCCGTCCACCGTGCGGTCCGCCCGGAGCGAGGCCCACAGCGCGTCGGCATCGGGCTGGACCACGGCCACCCGGGCACCGTCATAGCGCCAGGGCATGGTGACGAACTTGATGTTGTGCAGATCGATGTTCTTGAGCGACATCGCGAACGACAGGAGCTTGTCGGCCGAACCCAGTCCGGGGTCCACGGTCATCGACTTGGTGGCCGCGTCGGCCAGCGGCAGCAGCGTGGTCGGGTCGAGGCCCTGCGAACGCACCTTCTTGATCATCGAGGAGACGAACGCCTGTTGCCGCTGGATCCGGCCTATGTCGGAGCCGTCCCCCATACCGTGCCGGACCCGCACATAGTCCAGCGCCCGCCGGCCCGACACGGACTGCTCCCCCTTGTGGAAGAGCAGGTCGCCCCGTCTGCCGAGGTTGGGGTTGAGGTCGCCCTGATAGATGTCCTTCGGCACACACACATCCACTCCGCCCACGGCGGAGGTCATGGCGGAGAAGCCCACAAAGTCGACCACCACGGTGTGATCCACCCGCAGCCCGGTGAGTTTCTCCACGGTGTTCTGGGTGCAGGCCGGATTGCCCTTGGCCGTATCGCCAACCGAGAAGGCCGAGTTGAACATCGCATGGCCCTGCCCGGCCGTCCAACTGCCATTGGGCAGCTTGCACGGCGGGATGTCCACCAGGGTGTCCCGGGGGATGGAGACGCCGACGGCATGCTCACCGTCGCCGTAGACATGCAGCAGAAAGGCGGTGTCGGAGCGGCCGACGTCGCCCTGGCCGCCGCCGAGGTCCTTGTTGTCCCCCGCGCGCGAGTCCGAGCCGATTACCAGAACGTTTTTTCCGGCGGCGCCCGCCTCGGGACGGTCGCGCGAGAGGCCGCCCGCGTCAAAGGTGTTGATGTTGCCGTTGAGTTTGAGGTAGATCCACCCCGCCCCGGCAGTCAGCACCACCAGGAAGGACACGGCGACGATGACGAAGGCCCGCCCCCGGCGATGCTTGCGCCCGCCCCGCCTGCTCGTCATGTCCGCACCCCCGCCCGCTCCCCCGATCCATCCAATCGTTGCCATCCGTATAGACGGACGACCACAAGCTTTGGTTGTCCGATTGCGCAATTTGGCAAGTATGGTGAGGCGAACCGTTACGGCTTCGACGTCGGGAAACTGCGGAGAACGCCGAAGAGCACCTGAGAAGCCTGAAGAACCCTGAAGAAGCCTGAGAACCCCGAGAACTCGGAGAGGTGGGGGCAGCATGCTGCGCAACGCCCTGGAACCCTGGCACATCCTCATCGTCGTGCTGGTCCTGGTCGTCGTGTTCGGGTCGAAGAAGCTGCCCGACACCGCCCGGGCACTCGGCAAATCCCTGCGCATCCTCAAGAGCGAGACCAAGGCCATGAAGGACGAGGGCGCCCCGGCGAGCACCCCGCCCGCCACCCCGCAGCCCGCCGACGCCGGTGCCACCGTGACCAGCGGCACCGTGCTCGACAGCTCCCGGTGACTCCACGGCCATCCGGCATTGCACAGCAGTACACCGGCACTTGGTGAGCTTCCTCCCGCCGGGCACCCCGCCCGGCTCACCAGGGAGGTAACACACCATGGGTTCTCGTCCGTACGGGCGTCGTCTCGCCTGGGGCGCCGCCGCCCTGCTCGTCGCCGGTGTCGCGGTACCGGCTGCGGCCGCTTCCGGGGACGGCGGCCGACCGGACGCCTCGGCCGCCACCGCGCAGCCCGCGGGCCACGGCCCCAAGAAGGCCAAGAACGTCATCCTGCTCATCGGTGACGGCATGGGTGACTCGGAGATCACCCTGGCCCGCGACTACACCGTGGGCGCGGCGGGCCGGCTGAACATGGACCGGTTCCCGCTGACCGGCGCGTACACCACCTACGCGGTGGACAAGAACGGCAAGCCCGACTACGTCACCGACTCCGCTGCGAGCGGCACCGGCTGGGCGACCGGCCACAAGACCGTCAACGGCCGGATATCCAAGTCCCCCGGCACCGACAAGCCGATGGCCACGGTCCTGGAGCTCGCGCAGAAGAACGGGCTGGCCACCGGCAGCGTCACCACCGCCGAACTCACCGACGCCACCCCGGCCGTACTCGCCTCGCACGCCACCGACCGCAGCTGCCAGGGCCCCGCCGACATGAAGGCCTGCCCCGGCGACACCATCGCCAAGGGCGGCCCCGGCTCGATCGCCGAACAGAGCGTGAACCACAAGGTGGATGTGCTGCTGGGCGGCGGCAAGCAGCGCTTCGACCAGAAGATCACCGAGGGCCGGTACCGCGGCCTGACCGTCACCCAGCAGGCCGAGAAGCTGGGCTATCAGGTCGTCACCGACGCCAAGGGCCTGAAGACCGCGCGCTCCGGCAAGCCCGTGCTGGGGCTGTTCGCACCCGGGAACGTCCCCGTCGAGTGGACCGGCAAGGCCGCCGCCCAGGGCGGCACCGACCCGCAGCGCTGTGTGACGAGCAACCCCGAGCACAAGGCCGGGACCCCCAGCCTGGAGGACCAGACCCGCAGGGCGATCCAGCTGCTGGAGCAGAAGCAGAACGGCGGCAAGAGCAACAAGAAGAACGGTTTCTTCCTCCAGGTGGAGGGCGCCTCCATCGACAAGCGCGACCACGCCGCCGACCCCTGCGGGCAGATCGGCGAGACCGCCGCGTTCGACCGCGCGGTGAAGGTCGCCCGCGCCTACGCCGCCCAGCACCCCGACACCCTGGTGGTCACCACCGCCGACCACGGCCACAGCAGCCAGATCGTGCCGCTGGAGGCGACCCCGCCCGGCCTGTCCGCCACCCTGGTCACCAATGAGGGGCAGCAGCTCAAGGTCAACTACTCGACCAACACCCCGGGCAAATCACAGGAGCACACCGGTACCCAGGTACGCATCGCGGCCCAGGGTCCGCAGGCCGAGCGCGTGCTGGGGGTGACCGACCAGACCGAACTCTTCACCACCATCCGGACGGCGCTCTCCCTGCGCTGATCACCGGCTCACCCGGGGGACGGGCCCGGCCGCGGTGGTGGACTCCGCGGCCGGGCCCGGTGGGCTGGGGGCGCGCCTGATGGGCCGGCTGTGGGTTGCGCCCAGATATCCGGGCCGAACGTTGGTGGATCTCATACCGGCTCCCGGCGGCGGGGCGTCAAGACTGGAACTTCCGGATCACCCGCCCGCAGGAGGAACGCCATGTCCGGGTCTCGCGTTCTGGCCCTCGGCCACTACCAGCCCGCCAGGGTGCTGACCAATGACGAGCTGGCCGGCCTGGTGGACACCAGTGACGAGTGGATCCGCAGCCGGGTCGGCATCCACACCCGCCGGGTCGCCGGGCCCGGGGAGACGGTCGCCTCGATGGCCGCCGAGGCCGCGGCCAAGGCGCTGGCGAACAGCGGGCTGGCCCCCGACCGGATCGACCTGGTGCTCGTCGCCACCTGCACCGCCGAGGACCGCAGCCCCAACACCGCCGCCCGGGTCGCCGCCCGGCTGGGGCTGCCCTCGCCCGCCGCGCTGGACGTCAATGTGGTCTGCTCCGGCTTCACCCACGCCCTGGCCTCCGCCGACCACGCCATCCGCGCCGGTGCGGCGACCAACGCACTGGTCATCGGCGCGGAGAAGTTCACCTCCGTGGCCGACTGGACCGACCGCTCCACCTGCGTCCTGGTCGGCGACGGCGCGGGTGCGGCCGTGGTCACCGCCGCGCCGGAGCCGGGCATCGGCCCGGTGGTGTGGGGCTCGGTACCGGACATGGGGCATGCCGTCCGCATCGAGGGCACCCCGGCCCGGTTCGCCCAGGAGGGCCAGTCCGTCTACCGCTGGGCCACCACCCAACTGCCGCCGATCGCCCGGCAGGTGTGCGCCAAGGCCGGGATCGAGCCGGCGGAACTCGCCGCGGTCGTGCTGCACCAGGCCAATCTGCGGATCATCGAGCCGGTCGCGCGCAAGCTGGGCGCGGTCAACGCGGTGATCGCCACGGATGTGACCGAGTCCGGCAACACCTCCGCGGCGAGCATCCCGCTCGCCCTGTCCAAGCTGGTCGAGCGCGGCGAGGTGGCGCCGGGCGCACCCGTCCTGCTGTTCGGCTTCGGCGGCAACCTGTCGTACGCGGGGCAGGTCATCCGCTGCCCGTAGGGCGTATCGGCCACGAGCGGGGGTCCGATTCGTTCAAGACCCGCCCCCGGACCGCCGCCTACCGTGTCCGCATGACCGTACGTTTTGACTGCATCGGACTCACCGTGGCCGACATGGCCGCCTCCCTCGCCTTCTACCGCCGGCTCGGCCTGGACATCCCGGCCGAGGCCGACACCCTGCCGCATGTCGAGCACGAACTCCCCGGCGGGCAGCGGCTGCTCTGGGACACCGACGAGACCGTCCGCTCCTTCGACCCCGACGCGGCCCTGCCGTCCGGCCCGGGGCGGGTGGCGCTCGGCTTCGCCTGTGCGAACCCGGATGCCGTGGACGCGGCCTACGCCGAGCTGACCGGCGCGGGGTACCGGGGCCACCTGGCCCCCTGGGACGCCGTCTGGGGGCAGCGGTACGCCGTCGTCCACGACCCCGACGGCAACACCGTCGACCTGTTCGCCGCCCGCTGACTCAGCCGAGCAGCCCCGTGGGCACCATGCCGGTCAGCGCCTTCACCTCGCGCGCGAGGTGGGCCTGGTCGGCGTACCCGCAGCCGGCCGCCACCTCGGCCAGCGGCACGCCCGCCCGGGCCAGCTCCAGGGCCCGGTTCATCCGCAGCACCCGCACCAGGGTCTTGGGCCCGTACCCGAAGGCCCGCAGGCTGCGCCGGTGCAGCTGCCGCTCCCCCAGCCCGACCCGGGCCGCCAGCGCCGCCACCGGCTCCGCACGGCGCGCACCGCGCAGGATCGCGGCGGTCAGCGGGTCGTAGGTGTCCGGCTGCCGCCCGCGCGACCGTACGGCGGCCTCCAGCGCCCGCCCCGGAGCGTCCGCCTCCGCCACCCGCTGCGCGATGAGGCCTACCTCGCGATCCGGCCACAGCGCGTCCAGCGGCACCCGCCGGTCACGCAGCTCCTGGGCGGGTACGCCGAGCACGGCGGGGCCCGTGCCGGGGGCGAAGCGCAGGCCGGTGTAGCTCGTGCCGGGCACGGCCGCGGCCAGGTGGGCCCGGGTGTCGGGGCCCGCCACCAGCAGCCGTCCGGCGGCCCAGATCAGGTCCACACAGCCGTCGGGGATGACGCGTACGGGCGTGGCGGTGAGGTCCGTACGCGTCCAGACGGCCGCGCCGGGGATCTCCGGCGAGGTCCGTTCCCGATAGCTCACTACGGCGCCTCCCGCAGATAGAGCGCGCCGCAGGAGTGGCAGATCGGCACCTTGCCGGTGCCCCAGTCGTCGACCGACCGGACGGGTGCGGTGGGCTCCAGTTCGCGGCCGCACATGGCAGTGGCGCCGTCCAGCCGTACCACGTGCCAGAGCTTGACCGCCGGGTCCGGGTCGTTGGAAGGGCTGCCGTTCGCGTATTCCGCTCGCAACTCGTGTTCCATCGGCCACCTCCTGGTTCTCCTGAGACCCACGATGCGCCGCCGGATGTCCGGCCGCCACCGCTTTACCGGGCCGCCCCCGCGTCAGCCGCATCCCCGGGGGGCAACCCCCGGGCCCCCGGCCACACCCGGCCACCCCCATGTCAGAACACCGACCACCCCGTCAGCGTCGGGCCGCACCCCCCGGGGGCAACCCCCGGACCCCCGGCCGCCACCGGGTGCTTCCGCGTCAGAACACCGACCACCCCGTCAGCGTCGTGAAGTGGTCCAGCGCCGCCACGCCCGCCACCGAGTTGCCGCGGGCGTCCAGGCCCGGGCTCCAGACGCACAGGGTGCAGCGCCCCGGTATGACGGCGATGATGCCGCCGCCCACGCCGCTCTTGCCCGGGAGCCCCACCCGGTAGGCGAAGTCACCGGCCGCGTCATAGGTGCCGCAGGTCAGCATGACCGCGTTGATCTGCTTGGCCTCGCGGCGCGGCAGCAGCCTGGTGCCATCGGTGCGCAGGCCGTGGCGGGCCAGGAAGCCACCTGCGAGGGCGAGGTCGCGGCAGCTCATCTCGATGGAGCACTGCCAGAAGTAGTGCTCCAGCACGGTGGGCACCGGATTGTCGAGGTTGTCGTAGCTGGCCATGAAGTGTGCCAGGGCGGCATTGCGGTGGCCGTGTTCGGATTCGGATCTGGCCACGGCCGGGTCGAAGGAGACTTCCGGGTTGCCGCTCTCCGCGCGGAGGAACTCCAGCATCGTGGTACTGGCGTCGCCGGTCAGCGTCTGCAGCCGGTCGGTGACGACCAGCGCCCCCGCGTTGATGAAGGGATTGCGCGGGATCCCATTCTCGTACTCGAGCTGGACAAGGGAGTTGAAGGCATTTCCGGACGGTTCCGTGCCGACCCGTTCCCAGATCAGGTCGCCGCCCTCCGCCAGGACCAGCGCCAGCCCGAACGCCTTGGAGATGGACTGCACGGAGAACGGCTGTTCCCAGTCCCCCACGCCGTGCACCCCGCCCCCGACCTCGGCCACCGCCATCCCGAACTGGCCGGTGTCTATGCCCGCGAGGGCCGGAATGTACTGAGCCGCCTGTCCCCGGCCCACCAGCGGGCGGGCGAAGGCGGCGACCTCTTCGAGTACGGCCTGGTAGTCCATGCCCCACCCTTCCTGTCCCACTACCGACGAGCGTCATCCGGCCATGGCCGAATCGGCTCGCACGATATCCGAACGCCCGGGCCACCCGTGAACTTTTCGGTAGAACGGGGCCATTCAGACCTACGCGATCAGCAAGGAGGGCGGCCTCAGGGAGGGTCCGCACAGCTCGCGGCGGCCGAGCGGGCGCGCCGACCCGGCACCCGGCGACAATGGAGGCGTGACCAGCCCCGATCCCGCCCTCGCCGCACTGCGGCCGGACCTGCCGTCCCCGCTCCAGGAGCTGGCGGACGAGCGGTTCACGCACCGTGGCGTGCGGCTGCTGCTCAAGCGGGACGACCTGATACACCCCGACCTGCCGGGCAACAAGTGGCGCAAACTGGAGCCCAGTCTGCGGGCCGCCGCCGAGTCCGGGCGGCATACGCTGCTCACCTTCGGCGGCGCATACTCCAACCACCTGCGGGCCACCGCCGCCGCCGGGCGGCTGCTCGGCTTCGCCACCATCGGCGTGGTGCGCGGCGAGGAACTGGCGGACCGTCCGCTCAACTGGTCGCTGGCCCGCTGCGCGGCGGACGGCATGCGGTTGCGTTTCGTCGACCGCGCGACATACCGGCGCAAGACGGAACCCGAGGTGCTGGCCGCCCTCGCGCCGGATGGCTGCCTGGTCATCCCCGAGGGCGGCAGCAACGCCGCGGCCGCCCGGGGCTGTACGGCCCTGGGGCGCGAGCTGCAGGGCGTCGCCGAGGTCGTCGCGGTCGCCTGTGGCACCGGTGGCACACTGGCCGGGCTGGCCGCCGGACTGGGCGTGGGGCAGCGCGCGATCGGCTTTCCCGTGCTGAAGGGCGGATTCCTGGGCACGGAGGTCCGACGGCTCCAGCGGGAGGCGTTCGGGGGCGGGCGCGGCGACTGGCGGCTGGACGAGCGGTTCCACTGCGGCGGCTACGCCCGGAGCTCACCCCGCCTGGAGGCCTTCGCCGAGGACTTCACGGCCCGGCACGGCCTCCCGCTGGAACGGCTCTACGTCGCCAAGGCGTTGTACGGGCTGACGACGCTCACCGAGGAGGGCGCGTTCACGCCGGGCACCACGGTGGCGATGGTGATCACGGGCTCGGCCACACCTCAGGGCGTGTGCTGATCCATAAGACACGCCCTAACCGGCCGCCTCTTCCCGGTAGGCCGCCGCCTCTTCGAGATCCAGCCTCCGCAGCAGCGTCCGCAGCATCTCGTCGTCGATGCGCCGGGCGTCCCGCAGCGCCACAAAGACCTTCCGTTCCGCACCGATCACCTCCCGGGTCAGCCGCCGATAGGTGTCGTCCGCCGACTCCCCGGTGGTCTCGTGCACGGCGCCCAGCCGCTCCCACACCGCGTTGCGCCGCCGTTCCAGGACGGCGCGCAGCCGGTTGGCGAGGGGTTGTGGGAGCGCGTTGCGCTCGTCGGCCAGCAGCTCCTCGAGCCGGCGTTCGGCGGCGATCGAGGCCTCGCTCTGGGCCTGGGCCTCGGCCAGGGTCTCGGCCTGGGCGTCCAGGGCGGGCAACCGCAGGACGCGGATGATCGGGGGCAGGGTGAGGCCCTGCACCACGAGCGTGCCGATCACCGTGCTGAAGGTCAGGAAGAGCACCAGGTTGCGGGCCGGGAAGGCGTTTCCGGCATCCGTGACGACCGGGATGGAGAAGGCGATCGCCAGCGAGACGACGCCGCGCATCCCGGCCCAGCCGACGACAAAGGCGCCCTTGGGACTGGTGTCCGGCTCGCGCTCGCGAATGCGCGCGGACAGCAGCCTCGGTACGAAGGTCGCGGGGAAGACCCAGATGAAGCGGGCCGCCACCACCGCCAGGAAGATGGCGAGCGCATACCAGGCCGCCTCCCCCATCCCATACGTCCCAAGTCCGTGCAAAACCACGGGCAGTTGGAGGCCGATCAATGCGAAAACCACGGATTCCAGGATGAAGGCGACCATCCGCCACACCGCCGCCTCCTGCAGGCGGGTGGCGAAGTCGACCTGCCAGGAGCGGTGTCCGAGGTAGAGGCCGACCACCACGACGGCCAGCACCCCGGAGGCTCCCAGCTGCTCGGCGGCGGAATAGGCGACAAAGGGGATGAGCAGCGAGAGGGTGTTCTGGAGCAGGGGCTCACGCAGCCACTTGCGCAGCCAGTGCAGCGGCACCATCAGGATCAGGCCGACGGCGATGCCGCCGAGCGAGGCGACCGCGAACTCCCGGGCCCCATCGGCCCAGGTGGCCCCAGCACCCACGGCGGCGGCGAGCGCGACCTTGTAGGCGGTGATCGCGGTGGCGTCGTTCACCAGGGACTCGCCCTGCAGGATGGTGGTGATCCGGGAGGGCAGCCCCAGGCGGCGGGCGATGGCCGTCGCGGCGACCGCGTCGGGCGGCGCGACGACCGCACCGAGCACCAGTGCGGCGGTCAGCGGCAGGCCGGGTACCACCAGGAAGGCCACATAGCCCACCGCGAGCGTGGCGAACAGGACATAGCCGACGGAGAGCAACGCCACCGGCCGCAGATTGGCCCGCAGATCCAGGTAGGAGCTGTCCAGCGCGGCGGTGTGCAGCAGGGGTGGCAGCAGCAGGGGCAGCACGATGTCGGGTTCGAGGGTGTAGTCCGGCACCCCGGGCACATACGAGGCGACCAGCCCGGTGGCCACGAGCAGCAGCGGCGCGGGTACCGGCGTACAGCGGGCCAGGCCGGCAACGGCGGCACTGGCGGCGACCAGCATCAGCAGTGGCATTACGTCCATCGGTCCCCGCCTGTCTCCATCCGTCCCCGGCCTGGCCCGGTCTCGGCTGTGCGATCTAACCTGGCAATCATGATCGAGTGCCCCCACCTTCTTGAGCTGCCGCGCCCCGAGCCGGAGCCGCTGAGCGCCACCTGCCCCGAGTGTGCGGCGGTGGGCAGCCATCCCGTGCAACTGCGGATGTGCCTGGTGTGCGGACACATCGGCTGCTGCGACTCCTCGCCCTACCGGCATGCCACGGGCCACTTCGAGGAGACCGGGCACGCGGTGATGCGCAGCTTCGAGCCCGGGCAGAACTGGCGCTGGTGCTATGCGGACAAGCACCTCGTCTGAACCAGCGGACCCCGAGGGGGTGTACGAGCCGCCCGCCGAGCGGGCCCATGGAAGTCCGGTGCGGTACCGCGCCCGTAACGGGCGCGGGGCCCTGACACCGTGCGGCTCCGCCGCGTGGGCGCGGCCGGCCATGGACGGCCCGCGGCCGGTTGACCATACATCCAGCGGAGCGCCTAGCATGCACGCATGATCCGATCCGCGGTCCCCGCCGACGTTCCCGTCCTCCATGCGATGATCCGTGAACTCGCCGACTACGAACGGGCGGCAGAGGAAGCGCGGGCCACCCAGGAACAGCTGCGCGAGGCGCTTTTCGGGGCGCATCCGGCGGTCTTCGCGCTGATAGCGGAGAGTGACGGCAGCTCAGGGGATGGCGGTGCCGCCAGCGGCGAAGTCGTGGGCTTTGCGCTCTGGTTCCGCAACTTCTCCACCTGGACGGGCACGCACGGTGTTCATCTGGAGGATCTCTATGTCCGTCCGGGGGCGCGCGGCAGCGGACACGGCAAGGCGCTTCTCGCGGTCCTCGCGCGGCTCTGCGTGGAGCGCGGCTACCAGCGTTTTGAATGGTCAGTGCTGGACTGGAACGTACCCTCGATCAACTTCTACAAGTCCATCGGTGCGGAGCCGCTGGATGGTTGGACCGGACAGCGGCTGTCCGGAGATGCTCTCCGCGGTCTTGCGGCACTCGCGCAGAGTGACGAAAATCCCAACAGGCCGACTTCTCTTTCGATTTGAGACCTCAGACCCCTAGCCACTTTCCGTACTCATGGGCTTACCATGAGTGACAGTCGCGGGGGTGCGGCAGGGATCCGCAGATCGCGATAGCGTCGCAGCCGGAAATATGCCGCGGCGGCCTGTGTCACCCTTCGACCGAAGGGCGCGGGGCCGACGCCCATAACAGCTCAAGAAGCTTGTGCCACCTTGGAGGTGAGGGTGTCCCCAATCGCAGGCGAGCCTGGGACGACCCAGGACTTCGTGGAAGTCCGGCTGCCCGCTGCGGGTGCCTACCTGTCGGTGCTGCGGACGGCGACAGCCGGCCTCGCGGCCCGCTTGGACTTCACCCTCGACGAGATCGAGGACTTGCGCATCGCCGTGGACGAGGCATGCGCGATCCTCCTGCAACAGGCCGTTCCCGGTTCCGTACTCAGCTGCGTCTTCCGCCTGGTCGGCGACGCCCTCAGGGTGACCGTCTCGGCACCCACCACGGACGGCCGCGCGCCCGAGCGCGACACCTTCGCCTGGACGGTGCTCTCCGCACTGGCCGGTGAGGTCGACTCCACTGTCGCGGACGACCGTACGGTCAGCATCAGCCTGCACAAGAAGCGCGGCGCCGGCCCCGGACAGCCGTGACGGAAGAGGGGGCTCCGTGAGTACTGCATCATCGCGGGAAGTGCGTACCCCGGCCATCCCGCAGCAGCCTGCCCGACATCATTCGGGGAATGCGGCGGCTCTGGAGCCGGACCAGGCGAGTGACCCACCTGAGCGGGCGGACCACATGGATCAGTACCAGCACCATCAGGGGCAGCACCTCAACCCGCACGACCGCAGCGGAGCGCGGGCCCTGTTCGTCAAGCTGCGGGAGCTCCCCCAGGGCTCACCCGAGCGGGCCGAGCTGCGCAATCACCTCGTGCGGATGCACCTGCCCCTGGTGGAGCACCTGGCACGGCGGTTCCGCAATCGGGGCGAGCCGCTCGACGACCTGACCCAGGTCGCCACCATCGGCCTGATCAAGTCCGTGGACCGGTTCGACCCGGACCGGGGCGTGGAGTTCTCGACCTATGCCACGCCCACGGTCGTCGGGGAGATCAAACGCCACTTCAGGGACAAGGGCTGGGCGGTTCGGGTGCCGCGCCGGCTGCAGGAGCTGCGCCTGGCGCTGACCACCGCCACCGCCGAACTCTCCCAGCGGCACGGCCGGGCGCCCACCGTCCATGAACTGGCCGAGCACCTGGGGATCTCCGAGGAAGAGGTGCTGGAGGGGCTGGAGTCCGCCAACGCCTACAGCACCCTCTCCCTGGACGTACCGGACACCGACGACGAATCACCCGCCGTCGCCGACACCCTCGGCGCCGAGGACGAGGCACTGGAGGGCGTCGAGTACCGCGAGTCCCTCAAACCACTGCTGGAGGACCTGCCGCCACGCGAGAAGAAGATCCTGCTGCTGCGCTTCTTCGGCAATATGACCCAGTCCCAGATCGCCCAGGAGGTCGGCATCTCCCAGATGCACGTCTCCCGGCTCCTCGCCCGCACCCTCGCCCAGCTCCGCGAGCGGCTGCTGATCGAGGAGTAGGTGGGTCGTGGTGGGGGTTGTTTAGTGGGCTGATGCCGGATTGTGTGTGCGGGCGGGTCTGTGCGGGTCGGATTGATTGTGCGTGCTGAGGGCCTGTTGGTGCGGGCCCTCGGTGTCCGCTTGGGAGCTAGTCCGCGCGGGGGCCGATGCCCAGCGCCTCGGTCGCCGTGGGATTCACCAGCAGGCCCAGGGTCGCCACGGCGACCAGCGCCAGCGCCACTGCCGCCGCGATCAAGGCGCCGCCGGCGTTGTAGAGCGTCCAGGCGACCGGCAGCGCCATCAGCTGGGTGATCATCGCCGGGCCGCGGCTCCAGCGGCGCAGCAGCCACAGTCCGCGCGCCGCCGCCAGCGGCAGCACGGCCAGCGCGAGCACGGTCAGCCCGGCCATCTCCGCCTGTCGTGGGCTGTCCGGTTTACCCAACAGCCCCATGACCAGCAGGTACACCCCACTGATGACCAGCGCCACGCCCTGCAGGGCGGTGAGCGCCGCGGCGGCCGTCAGCCGGGCGGGCCGGCGGCCGGTCTGCGCGGGGGTCGCCGGGGGCTTGCTCTCACCGCGCTCGCGGGGGGCGCTCTTACGGGCGGACTTCAGCCCGGACTGCTTGCTGCTCACCCCAGCAGGGTAGCCCCGCTCCGGTTGAGTGCCTTGTTGAGTGCCTTGGCCGACGGAGGCAGACCTGGGATGAGGCGTGTACCGACAGGTAGGTAGGCTGGCGCGCATGCGTGCGCTTCTCGTGGTCAACCCCTCGGCCACCACCACCAGTGCCCGTACGCGCGATGTCCTGGTGCACGCGCTCGCCAGCGACCTCAAGCTGGAGGTCGCCACCACCGAATACCGGGGTCATGCCCGCGATCTCGCCCGGGCCGCGGCGGAGGGCGGCAACACCGAACTCGTGGTCGCGCTCGGCGGTGACGGCACCGTCAACGAGGTGGTCAACGGCCTGCTGCACCGTGGCCCCGATCCCGAGAGCCTGCCGCGCCTGGCCGTGGTTCCCGGCGGCTCCACCAATGTGTTCGCCCGCGCGCTGGGCCTGCCCAACGATGTCGTCGAGGCGACCGGCGCCCTGCTCGACGCGCTGCGCGAGGGCACCGAACGCACGATCGGCCTGGGCCATGCCGCGGGCACCCCGGGAAGCCAGGACGAGGGGGTGCCTCCGCGCTGGTTCACCTTCTGCGCGGGCTTCGGCTTCGACGCGGGCGTCGTCGGGCGGGTCGAGCAGCAGCGGGAGCACGGCAAACGTTCGACGCATTCCCTGTATGTGCGACAGGTCATGCGTCAGTTCTTCGGCGAATCGAATCGACGGCACGGCACAATCACCCTCGAACGGCCTGGCGAGGAGCCACTCGAGAATCTCGTTATGTCGATAATCTGCAACACCTCGCCATGGACCTATCTGGGCAACCGGCCGGTCTTCGCGCTACCCCAGGCGTCCTTTGACACCGCCCTTGACGTGCTGGGACTCACCAAACTGACCTCCTTGACAGCCAGCCGCCACATCAGTCAGCTGCTGACCTCGACCCCGGAGCGCGGTCCGCACGGCAAGCACGCTGTGTCATTGCATGACCAGACGTCCTTCACCTTGCATTCGCAGGTCCCTTTGCCGTTTCAGATGGACGGTGACCACCTGGGACTGCGTACCAGCGTGACGTTCACAGGCGTTCGTCGAGCACTGCGTGTGATTGTGTGAGTGCCAGGGCCTAAAGTCCTTCTACTCGAACGTTTAGGCTGGGTTCCACCCCCTGGAAGTACGGCTGTGACCTAGTCGACACCGAGGAATCAAAAAAAACTTTCCAGAAGGGGTTGTATCCGCCGTCGAGGTTTGCGAGTCTCTTCTTGGCGATCGGGACGGCCGCTCATCTTGGCTTCCCTAATTGCCCGAACCCCCTCACTCTTCCTGGACCGCACCAGTCTTCGGCTGGGCGTTGGCCCTTCCCTTGTGAGGGGATTCGTGAAAGCGTTCACATTCACAAGCAACGTAGCCGCAATACGAGGAGATGGAGCAGCCATGGACTGGCGTCACAACGCCGTTTGCCGCGAGGAAGACCCCGAGCTGTTCTTCCCCATCGGCAACACCGGTCCTGCGCTGCTGCAGATCGAGGAAGCCAAGGCCGTCTGCCGTCGCTGCCCCGTGATGGAGCAGTGCCTGCAGTGGGCGCTCGAGTCCGGCCAGGACTCCGGCGTCTGGGGTGGCCTCAGCGAGGACGAGCGCCGCGCGATGAAGCGCCGCGCCGCTCGCAACCGGGCGCGCAACGCGACCGCCTGACCACTCCCCTCCACGACGCCCCTCGGCCCCCGAGCCGCAGCGCGCAGTATCCCCCCTGTGCTCAGCACGTGAAGCTTTGAGCCCCGGACCCGCATCGGGTCCGGGGCTCAGTGCTGTCCGCGCTGTGCTGTCGGCGCTGTGCTGTCAGCATTCCGCCGCCTCACGGCTTCTCGGCGCCCACCGGAATGTCCAGCACCACCCGCGTTCCCCGGCCGGGAGCGGGCACCATGTCAAAACCTCCGCCGAGCTCCCCTTCGACCAGGGTCCTGACGATCTGCAGGCCCAGATTGCCGGTGCGGTGCGGATCGAAGCCTTCCGGCAGCCCGCGGCCATCGTCCTGCACCGAGATCAGCAGCCGGGCATCGGTCCGGGTGCCGCTGCGCACGGCGGTCACCTCAACCGTTCCCTGCTCCCCCGGACCAAAGCCGTGCTCCAGGGCGTTCTGCAGCAATTCAGTCAGGACCATCGACAGCGGGGTGGCCACTTCGGCGTCGAGAATGCCGAAGCGACCCGCACGGCGGGTGATGACCCGGCCCGGGGAGATCTCGGCGACCATGGCGAGAACCCGGTCGGCGATCTCATCGAACTCGACACGCTCGTCAAGGTTCTGCGACAACGTCTCATGGACGATCGCGATCGAACCGACACGTCGAACCGCCTCCTCGAGCGCCTCGCGGCCCTCGGCCGAACCGATCCTGCGCGCCTGGAGGCGCAAGAGGGCGGCCACGGTCTGGAGGTTGTTCTTCACCCGATGGTGGATCTCCCGGATGGTGGCGTCCTTGGTGATCAACTCGCGCTCACGCCGACGCAGTTCGGTCACATCGCGCAGCAGTACGAGTGAACCGATGTGAGTTCCCTTGGGTTTGAGCGGAATGGCCCGCAATTGGATGACTCCGCCATTGGCCTCGACCTCGAACTCGCGGGGCGCCCAACCGCTGGCGAGCTTGGCCAGCCCCTCGTCGACGGGGGCTCGGGTGGGCGCCAACTCCGCCGTGGTCTCCCCCAGATGATGGCCGACGAGGTCGGCGGAGAGGCCGAGCCGATGGTAGGCGGAGAGCGCGTTGGGGCTGGCGTACTGAACGATCCCATCCGCGTCCAGCCTGATCAGCCCGTCACCGGTGCGCGGGGAGGCGTCCATGTCGACCTGCTGGCCGGGAAAGGGAAAGGCCCCGGCGGCGATCATCTGGGCGAGGTCGGAGGCGCTCTGGAGGTAGGTGAGCTCCAGCCGGCTCGGCGTCCGCACGGTCAGCAGATTGGTGTTACGGGCGATGACGCCGAGCACCCGGCCCTCCCGACGGACCGGGATGGACTCGACCCGGACCGGCACCTCCTCGCGCCACTCCGGGTCGCCCTCCCGCACGATCCGGCCCTCGTCGAGGGCCGCGTCGAGCATCGGGCGGCGACCGCGCGGCACCAGGTGGCCCACCATGTCGTCCTGGTAGGAGGTGGGGCCGGTATTGGGCCGCATCTGGGCGACGGAGACATAACGGGTACCGTCCCGGGTGGGGATCCACAGGACGAGGTCGGCGAAGGACAGGTCGGAGAGCAGCTGCCACTCCGACACCAACAGATGGAGCCACTCGAGGTCCGAGTCGTCGAGGGCGGTGTGCTGGCGTACGAGGTCGTTCATGGAGGGCACGTTTGCGAGCCTACCGGGCCTCCTGGGCCCCGCAGAGGCATGGACAACGACGAATGGTCTAGTCCACAATGGGCACATGACTTCCGCCCCCTCCGCACAAGGGGGCGGAACCAGGCCGGGCGCTTCTCTGCCCTGACCGCGCCACGGCCACCGGTCGACCGCTCCGCATGCGGGACCCGCACACCCCGCGGCCCGGACGGCCGACCTCCGCTCCGGGCTGCGGCCCCGGCCGGGTTGAGGGTCCCGGCCAGGCGCCGCGGCCCGGCCACTAGGTGGGTCGTGGTGGGCCGGAACTATGTGGCTGGTGCCGGTGGGATGGCGCCGGTCCGTCGGGGTTGCCAGCGCGCGGGACTGGTGGGTCGTGGTGGGCCGGAACTATGTGGCTGGTGCCGGTGGGGAGGTGCCGGTCCGTCGGGGTTACCAGCGCGCGGGATCGCGGAATTGGGTTGGCGGCGTGCGGGGTTGAGGGTGCGCCGGGGCTCGCTATGCCAGCGCTGAGGGCTCAGGGCGCTTCGGAGATTCCGGGCGCTCCGCTGGACCGGGCCAGGCCCGGAGTGCCAACTCGGCCACCGCCTCCAGGTCTTCACGGCTCGCCCCGTCCCGCGCCTGCTGCGACATTCCCTGGACCGTGGCGGCCGTGAACCGGGCGAGTGCCCGCGGATCGACATCCGGGGGCAGCTCCCCCGCCGCGACATCCGCGGCGATCGCCCGCTCCATGGCCAGCGAGTTGGCCTCCCGCCGCATGCGCAGGGCCTCCATCACATCCGCCGACGCCGAACCGACGTTGGTGGCGGCCGCGATGACCAGACAGCCGTGCGGGTGCCCGGCCGCGGTGTATTCGACGGCTGCCTCCCGTAGCATCCGCTCGACCCCCCGGCGGGCCGTCGGCTCCTCCTCCAGGGCCCGGCCGAGGAACGCGCCGTATGTCTGCCCGTACTCCTCGACGACCTCCGTGAACAGGGTCTTCTTGTCGCCGAACGCGGCATAGAGGCTGGGTGCCCCGATGCCCATCGCCTGGGTCAGGTCGGCGATGGAGGTCGCCTCGTAGCCCTGCTCCCAGAAGGTCTGGATCGCTCGCTCAAGGGCGGTCGCGCGGTCGAACGACCGCGGGCGCCCGCGCTGTTTGGTAGCCACGGACGAATTCTATAGCGCTCACTCAAAAATCTCTGCTACTGTTCTTTCTGTAACGACCACTAGCGAAACAAGGGGGCCTCATCATGGGTGCGCTCACGGGCAAGACGGCACTGGTGACGGGCGGCAGCAGGGGCATCGGGCGAGGCATTTCGGAGCGGCTGGCCCGGGAGGGCGCGCGGGTCGCGGTCCACTACGGGCGCGATGACACCTCGGCGAAGGAGACGGTCGCCGCGATCCGGGCGGCCGGCGGCGATGCCTTCGCGATCCGCGCGACGCTGGGCGCACCGGGCGATGCGGAGGAGCTGTGGGCGGCCTATGACGCCCACGCCGAGGGCGTGGACATCCTGGTCAACAACGCCGGTACGGACGGTGTTCGTGAGTTCATCGACAAGATCGCACCGGAGGATTTCGACCATGTCTTCTCGGTGAACGCCAAGGCGCCGTTCTTCATCACCAAGCTGGGCCTGGAGCGCATGCGGGAAGGGGGGCGGGTCATCAACATCTCGACCGGTCTGACGCATCGCGCGCTGATGCCCGAGGTCATCACCTATGCCATGACCAAGGGCGCGCTGGACGTCTTCACCAGGACGCTGGCCCAGGGCGTCGGCAACCGCAGCATCACGGTCAACGCCGTGGCCCCCGGCGTGGTGGACACCGATATGAACGCGGGCTGGCTGCGCGGCGAGGCCAACAAGGCGACCCGGGAGGCGATCGCCGCGGCATCCCCGCTGGGGCGGGTGGCCGGGGCGGCCGAGATCGCCGATGTGGTGGCGTTCCTCGCTTCACCCGATGGCCGCTGGGTCACCGGTCAGTGGATAGACGCGACGGGCGGGGCGCTGCAGTAGCCCCACGCCCGGTCACGCCGGGTCGGCGCACAGGGCCGGATGTACCGTGGGCGGCGAACGGCCCGCCGCCCACTGCGGGCGCCCCGGTCCATCTCCCTCAACCTGCCACGGCCCCGCACCCCACCCGTGGGAAAACGGACACCAGGTGGACACCTTCCGGCCGGAGCCCTCGGCTCCTGCCTCTGTTAGATTGGGATTGGTCTATACCACACCACACAACATCCCACCTTCAAGATCGGCAGGCCCAGCGTGGAAGTTGTCATCGTCCCGGACGCCAAGGCAGGCGGCGAGCTCATCGCGGAGGCCATGGCCGCTCTGCTGAGCCGCAAGCCCGACGCGCTGCTCGGTGTGGCCACCGGCTCCACTCCGCTGCCCATCTATGAGGCGCTGGCGGCCAAGGTCCGCTCCGGTGCCGTGGACGCCTCACGTGCCCGTATCTGCCAGCTCGACGAGTATGTCGGGCTGCCCGCCGAGCATCCCGAGTCCTACCGCTCCACCGTGCTGCGGCAGGTCGTCGAGCCGCTCGGGCTGACCGTGGGCTCCTTCATGGGGCCCGACGGCACCGCCGGGGACGTCCAGGCCGCCTGCGATGCCTACGACCGGGCGCTCACCGAGGCCGGTGGCGTGGATCTCCAGCTGTTGGGCATCGGCACCGACGGGCACATCGGGTTCAACGAGCCGTGCTCCTCGCTGGCCTCCCGCACTCGGATCAAGACGCTGACCGAGCAGACCCGGGTCGACAACGCCCGGTTCTTCGACGGCGACATCGACCAGGTGCCCCACCACGTCATCACCCAGGGCATCGGCACCATCCTGGAGGCCCGCCACCTGGTGCTGCTGGCCACCGGCGAGGGCAAGGCCGAGGCCGTGGCACGGTCCGTCGAAGGCCCGGTCGCCGCGCTGGTGCCCGCCTCCGCGCTGCAGCTGCACCCGCATGCGACGGTCGTCGTCGATGAAGCAGCGGCCTCCCAGCTGAAGCTCGCCGACTACTTCCGCGCCACCTATGCGGCGAAGCCGCACTGGCAGGGCCTGTAGGGAGCGGGTTGCGGGGTACGGCGGGGGCCAGCCGGCCAGGGGTGGAACGGAATGGTGTGGCCGGTTTCTGCGCCATCCGGCGGGAGGTTACCGCCCACACCCCGCCGCTCACACCCCGGCGATGACCTCCGCGGCGGCCAGGCCGCACACTCGGGCGGCGCCATGCGTGGCGATGTGCAACGCCCCAACGGGCGGCGCCTGGTTGAGCCCCATCTCCACGACGACCGTGTCCGGCCGGGCGGCCAGCAGGGCCGCCAGCGTCCGCGCCATCCAGGAGTGACGGTGCACGTCCCGGACCACGGCGACGATCCGCCGCTCCCCGGCGGCGCGGAGCGCCTGTTCGGCGGCATCGGCGTCGCCGGGCCCGTAGGCGCCGGTCCCGGTGCCGGGCACCAGCCGGGCCAGCTCGGCGGCGACGCCCCAGGGCGTCTCATCGCCCACGGCGATATTGGCGACGGGTGTGAACGCGGCGACATAGGCGGGCCCGACCAGGGGCGTATGCCCGGTGGCGGTGGTCACGCTCAGCGCACGGCGGGCGGCGGCCAGTCCCACCTCGGGTGCGGGTGCGGTGCCCGCCGCCGCGCCCGCACCCGAGGTCCAGTGCGCCAGCGAGCGCACCCGTGCGGCGGCATCGGCGAGGCGCTCCTCGGCCAACTCGCCCTCGCGCACGGCTCGTACCAGCGCATCGCGCAACCGCAGCACGGTGTCCTCGTCCGCCGGGCCCCCGCCGACGCAGATGGCGTCGGCGCCCGCGGCGATGGCCAGGACGCTGCCGCGTTCCATGCCATAGGTACGGGCGATGGCCTTCATGTCTATGCCGTCGGTGATGATCAGCCCCTCGAAGCCCAGGCCGCCCTCGGCGGCGGAGGCCCGCAGCAGCCCGTGCAGGACCTGCGGGCTGAGGGTGGCCGGCAGCCGCGGGTCGAGCGCCGGCAGCAGGATATGAGCGCTCATCACCGCCTTGACCCCGGCCGTGATCGCGGCCCGGAAGGGCACCAACTCCCGTGACCGCAGGGTCTGGAGGTCCACGTCGATGCGTGGCAGATCGTGGTGCGAGTCGACGGCGGTGTCCCCATGGCCCGGGAAGTGCTTGGTGCAGGCGGCCACGCCCGCCGCCTGCATGCCCTCGACATAGGCGGCGGTGTGCCGGGCGACCAGCTTGGGGTCGGCACCGAAGGAGCGCACGCCGATGACCGGGTTGTCCGGGTTGGAGTTGACATCCGCGGACGGTGCCCAGTTGAGGTTGACCCCGCACTCGGCGAGCCGTCGGCCCAGCTCCCGGGCCACGGCCCGGGTCAGCTCGGTGTCGTCGACCGCGCCCAGGGCGAAATTGCCGGGGAAGGAGGAGCCGGTACGGACCTCGAGGCGGGTGACGTCGCCGCCCTCCTCGTCGATCGCGACCAGCACATCCGGCCGCTCCGCCCGCAAGTGCGCGGTGAGCTCGGAGAGTTGGTCCGGCGATGCGATGTTCCGGCCGAACAGGCCGACGGAGGCCAGCCCTTCGCCGAGCCGCTTCAGCAGCCAGCCGGGTGCGGTGGTACCGGTGAAACCCGGCTGGAGGACGGTCAGTGCATCACGGGTGAGCGTGTCCATGAGAGTAGTGCTAGCCCTTCACTGCGCCGGAGGTAAGGCCGCCAACCGCTTTGCGCTGGAGGATGACGAAGAGGATGAGGATGGGGATCGCAAAGAGCGAGGACGCGGCCATCGTCGCACCCCAGTCGTCGCCGAACGCGGTGCGGAATCCACTGATCCAGACGGGCAGGGTCTGGCTGCCGGGGTCCTTGTTGAGGATCAGGACGTAGGGGAATTCAGTCCAGACGGTGATGAAGCCGAAGAGCGAGGTGGCCATCAGCCCCGGCGCCAGCAGAGGGAAGATCACCCTGATGAACGCCTGGGTACGGGTGCAGCCGTCGACCATCGCCGACTCCTCCAGCTCCTTGGGCACGGCGGAGACATAGCCACGCAGGGTCAGGATGCTGAAGGGCAGCACCATCATGGTGTAGATCGCGATCAGCGGCACCAGGGAGTTCAGCATCTCCGCATCGCGCACGATCATGTAGTACGCGAGGGCCATGACCTCCCAGGGGGCCATCTGCGCCATCATCATCACCAGGATGAAGCTCTTGCGCCCCTTGAAGCGCATCCGCGCCACGGCGAACGAGGCCAGCAGTGCGATCAGCAGCGACAGGGCGACCGCGACCAGGGTGACCGTGAGGGAGTTGCCGACAAAGGTCCAGAAGCCGTCGGCGTCCACGGCCTTCTTGAAGTGGTCGAGCGTGGGGCTGGTCGGGAACCAGACCGGGGTCTCGCTGACGACGTCCTTGTTGGCCTTGAAGGCCGTGCCGAACATCCAGTAGACCGGGAACACAAAGCCGATGAAGAGAACGACCGCCGTCGCCCCCGGCCAGATGCGGCCCAGCAGTGAGCGCCTCACAGCTCGTCCTCCTCTTGCTTGAGCACCAGGCGCAGGTAGTACGCCGTCAGGGCCAGCAGGATCACGATGGTCAGGATCGAGATCGCCGCGCCCATGCCGAAGTGCTGGCTGCCCATGCCCTCCTGGAAGGCGTAGACGGGCAGGGTCTCGGTGAGCCGGTCGGGGCCGCCCTCGTTGATCGCGAAGACCTGGGTGAACGACTTGAAGATCCAGATGACTTCGAGGAACGTGGTGGCCAGGAAGAAGGGCTTGAGGAAGGGGAAGGTCACCGAGGTGAACCGCTTCCAGCCGTTGGCCCCGTCCAACGAGGCCGCCTCGTAGAGCTCCTTGGGGATGGTGGTGGTCGCCGCATAGAGGTTGATCGCCACAAAGGGCACCGACTGCCAGACGATCAGCACGGTGATGACGAAGAAGGTGGAGAACTGTCCGCCGGTCCAGCTGTAGCCGTGCATCGAGTGCCAGCCCAGCTTGTCCAGCACATAGTTGACCACTCCGAAGCGCTGGTCGAAGAGCCACTGGAAGACGGTGGTCGCGGCGACGACCGGCATGGCCCAGGCGAGGACCAGGCCCAGCGAGAGCAGCAGCCGCATCTTGGTGCCCAGCCGGGCGAGGAGCAGCCCGATGAAGCAGCCGATCGCCATGATCAGAACGACATTGGCGGCGGTGAAGACCACCGACCGGGCGGTGACGTGCCAGAAGTCGGAACTGCCCAGCTGTTCCCGGTAGTTGGCCACTCCGGTCCACTCGGTGACATGCCGGATCAGCTGGCGGGGGTTGAGGTTCTGGAACGACATCAGGCCGTTCTTCACCAGCGTCCAGCCGAGCAGCAGCACCGTCACCGTGGCGGTGGGGAGGATCAGCAGATAGGGGATGCCCCGGGCGGCCCGTTCCCGCCTGCCGGGTGACGGCGGGGCGCCGCCCTTGCTGATCCGGGGGGCGGACTGGGCCGCCGCCTCTTCGGTCCGCGCTGACATCGTCGTCCGCCTTCTCCCCTGTCAAACGGCATTGCGTGGCGCATGGCCGGCCGGGGGCCGCCCGGCCCCCGGCCGAAGCGAGGTCACTGCTTCTGGCTGAGGCGCTTGTTGAAGTCGCCCTCGACCTGCTTGGCGGCGTCCTCCGGCGACTTGCCGTTCAGCACGGCCGTCATATAGGCCTTGATCGGGTTGGGCGGGTTCTCCACCCCGGCCCACTCGGGGATCAGCGGCGTGGTGCCGCCGCCCGCCACGGCCGGGGCGCCCGCCTCACCGGCCGGGTTGCCCTTCACCTGGGCCACCAGGGAGTCCTTGTTGGGGGTGAGGCCGGCCTCCTTGGCCAGCGCGCCCTCGTTCTTGTCGGACAGGGCGATCTTCAGGAACTCCTTGGCGAGCTCCTTGTTCTTGCTGTTCTCGGCGATCGCGAGGTTGGAGCCGCCGAGGAAGACGCCCTCGGGCTTGCCGGCCGTCTCACCGGGGATGGTGAAGTAGCCCATGTCCTTCTCGATGGCCGGGTTCGCCTTGATGGCGGTCTGTGCCTCCCAGCCCATGCCGAAGAATGCGCCGGTCTTGCCCTTGGCGAAGACGTCCGCCTGCTGCGGGGTGGCCTCGTCCTTGTCCTTGGGCGCCTTGCTGAAGGCCTGGTACTGCTTGTAGATGTCCATGGCCTTGGCGACCTTGGGGTCGCCGAGGTTGGAGACGTACTTGCCACCGTCCTTCTTCACCAGCTCGGCGCCGGTGCCGATGGTCAGGCCGTCGAAGAAGTACCAGTTCTGGCCGGGCAGATAGAGCGGCTCGGCGTCGCCCTTCTTCTGGATGGCCTCCAGGTCCTTGAAGAACTCGGCGCGCGTCTTGGGGGTGTCCTTGATGCCCGCGTCGGCCCAGACCTTCTTGTTGTAGATCACCACGCGGTTGGCGGCCCACCAGGGAGCGGCGTACTGCTTGTCCTCGAACACCGCGGACTTGTTGAGGGAGTCGGTCCAGTCCCCGCCGATCTCCTTCTTCAGATCGCCGAGGTCGGCGAGACCACCGGTCTGGGCGTACGAGGGAGTCTGGGTGTTGCCGACCTCGAAGACGTCCGGCGGGCTGGACTCGGAGAGCGCGGTGGTGAGCTTCTGCTGGATCCCGTCCCACTTCTGGATCTGGATGTTCAGCTTGGCGCCGGTCTTCTGTTCGAACTCGGCCTTGACGGACTCCGTCCAGCCCCGCGGGTTCGAGCCATCCATGAACCAGATCGACAGGGTCTTGCCCTTGAAGTCGGCACTCGAACTCGGGCCCGAGCTCTTGTCGGAACCCTTGCCCGAATCCTTGTTGTCGTCGCCGCCGCTGGACCCACAGGCAGCAACACTCACCAACATGGCCACGACACCCGTCGCCGCTATGAGCCCACGCTTCACAGCAATCTCCTCAGGGACCGAAAAGTGGTCTTTAATGGTTTAGACCAGTGCCCGCAGCTTGGCCTAGACCTTTAGGGGTGTCAAGGGTGTATAAGAGTCGCTGTCGGCTCCGTTACCGGACCGACACCTCGAGGTCGACCTGGGCATCTCCGGTCCCCTCGGGCTCTGCCCGTGCCACCATGTGACCGCGACAGACGGAGGAGCCGGTGACGGCAGCAGGATCGGAGTCGGGAAGGCAGCCCATGGCGACCGAGGACGGTACGGCCGAGAGCGGCGGCACCGGAGGCGGTGCGGCACGCGCCGCGCGCGTCCCCAAGTACTACCGGCTCAAACGCCATTTGCTGGAAATGACCGAAACCCTGCCCCCGGGCACCCCCGTGCCGCCCGAACGCACCCTCGCCGCGGAGTTCGACACCTCGCGCACCACGGTGCGTCAGGCCCTGCAGGAACTCGTCGTCGAGGGACGCCTGGAGCGCATCCAGGGCAAGGGGACCTTCGTCGCCAAGCCCAAGGTCTCCCAGGCCCTGCAACTGACCTCCTATACGGAGGACATGCGGGCCCAGGGCCTCGAGCCCACCTCCCAGCTCCTGGACATCGGCTATGTGACGGCCGACGAACGGCTCGCCGGGCTGCTCGACATCGCACCGGGCGGCCGCGTGCTGCGCATCGAACGGCTCCGCCTGGCCAGCGGCGAACCGATGGCCATCGAGACCACCCACCTGTCGGCCAAGCGCTTCCCGGCACTGCGCCGCAACCTCGTCAAGTACACCTCCCTCTACACCGCCCTGGCCGAGGTCTACGACGTCCGGCTCGCCGAGGCCGAGGAGACCATCGAGACCTCCCTCGCCACCCCGCGCGAGGCGAGCCTGCTCGGCACGGATGTCGGACTGCCGATGCTGATGCTGTCCCGCCACTCGCTGGACGCACACGGCAAGCCCGTGGAGTGGGTCAGATCGGTGTACCGGGGAGACCGCTATAAGTTCGTCGCCCGGCTGCAGCGGCCCGCGGACTGAGGCAGGCGACGCAGTCTAGACCTATTGACGGCCATAGAAGTGGCTCATAGTGTCACCTGCGCCGCACCTCTGGCCTCGCGAGAGGACGATGATGAACGACGGCGCAGGCATACGGAGTTACGCCATCGCTGCCCCGGATCAGCCTCCAGGACCCCCTGCGACCGGCCTCGCCCAGGCGCACTCCCCACAGAAGGTGCTCGCCCACGGGGAACTGCTGCGCCAGTTCGTGGCGCGCCACAGGATCCACCCGGTCCATATGCGCATCAGCCTCCCGGGCGGCACCATCTCCACCGAGCACGCCATCACGCTGCTGGGCGAGTTCGCGGCCAACGGGGGCCACGCGGTGACGTTCCGCGGCCCGGGCGAGAGCACCGGCCACCCCGGCTATCCGGCCATCTGCGACGCCGGGCACGAGGCGGGCCTGCGCATCGGCCTGATCACCGACGGCTCCCGGCTGGGCCGGCCCGCCATGGCCGAGTGCGTGGCCACCACCCACACCTGGGTCCGGGCCGGGCTCGAGACGATCCGCCACCGGGACACTCCCGCCCTCCTCGACAACGTCGGCCTGCTGCGGCAGTCGGCGATCGACCCCGACTTCCGCATCGGCTTCAACTTCGTCGTCACCGAGCACAATCACCAGGACATCCTGGCCACCGCCCAGGCGGCCAGGGACGCGGGAGCGCACTACTTACGCTGCGAGCTGGACTCACCCGCCACACCCGAGATCTCCGCCGAACTCCACGAGGCGGCCCGGCTGGCCGCCCCCGGCTACGAGGTCTCCGTCTCCTCCCGCCACCAAGTGGCCTCGTCCGGCCCCGACTTCGACCGCTGCCACTACAGCCACTTCGTCACCGCCGTGGGCACTGACGGCCACCTCTACCCCTGCCCCCAGGTCCACCACAACAGCCACTACCGGATCGGCGACGTCCTCCGGGACGGCTATGCCGAGGTCCTGCGCGGCGAGGCCCGCGCGGCCTGGGAGACCTCCGACCCGCTGCACAACGATCTGTGCCGGGAGTGCGCCTACCGCCCGCAGAACGAACTGCTGGACCTGCTGCTGCGCGGCCGGATCGCACTGGAGGACGCGCTCGACGCCTATGCGCTCGAGGTCCCCTCCACCCTGCACGCGGACTTCGTCTGAGCCACCCCGGGCCCCGCCCCCGGCCGGCCGCCGTCCCACCACCAGGTCCGATCATGGCCGGACAACCGGCGCTCGACTCCCCACAATGGTCCCGTGTTCGACTTTGAGACCTGCTACCGAGCGATGGCCAGCCGTGACCCGCGGTTCGACGGGCGCTTTGTGGTGGCGGTGACGAGCACCCGTATCTACTGCCGGCCGATCTGCCCCTCCCGCACGCCCAAGCGGGAGAACACCCGGTTCTTCCCGGTCCCGGAGACGGCCGAGGCGGCCGGATTCCGTGCCTGCCTGCGGTGCAGCCCCAGGAGCGCACCCGACTCGCCGGGCTGGGACATCCGCGGCGACCTGGTGGCCAGGGCGCTGCGGCTGATCGAGGACGGCCTGGTGGACGAGGTCGGGGTCACCGGGCTCGCCGGCCGGCTCGCGGTCAGTGAGCGGCACCTGCACCGGCAGTTGACGGCCGAGGTCGGGGCCGGTCCGCAGGCGCTGGCGCTCAGCCGCCGGGCCCGGGTCGCCCGGCTGCTGATCGAGTCCCGGGCGCTGCCGCTGACCGAGGTGGCCTTCGCCGCGGGCTATGCCAGTGTGCGCCAGTTCAACCATGGGATACGGGCCGCCTTCGGGTGCACCCCGGGCGAGTTGCGCGGCCCGGGGGCGGCCGGGGACGGGCAGCCGCTGACGCTGCGGCTGGGCTTTCGCCCGCCGCTGCCCGCGGCACCCCTGCTGGACTGGTTCGACGGACGGACGCTGACCGGAGTGGAAACGGTCCGGGACGGCGAGTACCGCCGTACCCTCCGGCTGCCCCGCTCCACCGCCTGGATCGCGCTGCGCATCGGGGCGGCGCAGGCCACGCTGCGACTGGGCCTGACCGATCTGCGCGACCTGGCCACCGCGGTCCGGCGGTGCCGCGAACTGTTCGACCTCGACGCCGACCCGGACATGATCTCGGACGTGCTCCGCCCCGACCCACTGATCGGCCCGCTCGACGAGGCCCGCCCCGGACTGCGGATCCCCGGGCACGTGGACGGCCTCGAGCTCGCGGTCCGCACCGTACTGGGCCCCCGGGAGCGAACCCTCGGCGCCCGACTGGTCTCCCGCTGGGGCCAGTCGACGCAATCCCCCGAGCCGGGCCTCACCCACCTGTTCCCCACCCCGCAGGCACTGGCCGACGCGGACCTGGAGTCCGCCGGGGTGCCCGAACGGTGCGCCATCGCCATCCGAGCGCTGGCCTGCGCCGTCCACGACGGAACCCTCCGACTCGACCGGGACGCCGACCGCGAGCAGACCGCCGCCCTGCTGCGCCGCCTTCCCGGCCTGACCCCCAAGAAGGCCGCCCGCATCACCCGGCACGCACTCGGCGACCCCGACGCGTTCCCCCTCGATGACCCCCGCCTCCGCGAGGCCGTGCGGCTCCTCGGCGGCGATCCGCGCCGACTCGGCGAACTGGCCGACCGCTGGCGGCCCTGGCGCTCCTACGCCGCCATGCACCTACGGGCGCTCACGCCCTGATGTACCTACGGGCGCCCACGCCCTGATCTCCGGAAGGACCACCCCTTGCACGCCACCACCGTGCCGACCCCGGTCGGCCCGTTCAGCCTGGCCGCCGACGAACACGGCGTCTACGCGGCCGGGTTCACCGACGACCCCGCCCAACTGGAGCTCCCTCCCTGGCCACCCTCCGGTGCCGGTGACACCGACGCCGCGGCGGCCGCGGTACGCGCCTACTTCGCCGGAGAGGTCAGGGCACTCGACTCGGTCCGGATCAACCAGCGGGGGGACGGCTTCCGTTACGCCGCCTGGGAGAACATGCGCCGGATACCGCCCGGCCAGACCCGCAGCTATACGGAGCTGGCCGCCTCGGCGGGCAATCCACGCGCGGCCCGGGCGGCCGGTGCGGCCTGCGCCGGAAACCTGGTACCACTGTTCGTCCCCTGCCACCGGATCGTGCGCTCGGACGGCTCACTGGGCCACTACTACTACGGCCTGGAGATCAAGCGCAGGCTGCTCGAGCACGAGCGCGGCGCATGATGCGGCGCTATGCGGCCGTACTCGGCCGGACGGACTTCCGCCGCCTCTGGCTGGGGGCCACGGTCTCGCTGATCGGCGACGGGATGACCTTTGTCGCGCTGTCCTGGCTGGTCCTCGACCAGCCCCACGGCACCTCCCGGCTGGGGCTGCTCGGCGTGTGCTACACCGCCCCGGTCCTGCTGGGCGGGCTCGCCGTCGGACCCCTGCTGGACCGGTTCGACAAACGGACGGTGCTGATCGCCGACTGTCTGTTCCGCGCGGCAGCCGTGGCCACCATCCCCCTGTCCGCGGCCTTCCACGCCACACCCGCCTGGCTGCCGTTCGCGGTCGCCGGAGTGTACGGAGCGCTCAAGATGGTGCCGCTGGCCGGTTTCCCCTCGGCGATCCCCGCGCTCGTCGAGGAGACCCAACTGGACGCCGCCAACGCCCTGGAGACGCTGAGCTTCAGCCTGGCCGGAGCAATCGGCCCCGCGGCCGCGGGGCTGCTGACCGGCGCGATCGGCGCACCCGCCGTCCTCGCGGTCGACAGTGCCTCCTTCCTGGCCTTTGCGCTCGCCACGGCGCTGGTACGGCAGCCACTGCGCCCCGCCGCCCCGTCCCCCGCGGCCGACCCGGTGTCCTTGCGGAACGTGGGCCGTGACCGGGTGATCGTGGGCACCACGGCGGCCTTCATGGCCTTCAACATCGCCGAGGGCATGCTGCTGGTCACCGCGCCCTGGCTGGCCAGGCACCAGCTCTCCGGCGGAGCCACCACCCTCGGCGTCCTGCTCACCGCCACCGCGGTGGGCGAGTTCACCGGCGGTGCGCTGGCCGGGTCGTTCAGCCCGTCGTCCTGGTCGCCGGTCCGGGCGATCGCCGCGGTGCAGGCCGCGGCCGGCTGCACCTTCCTCGCCCTGCTGGCGGCCCCCCAGGTCCTCGCGGTGGGCGCGGGCTTCTTCCTGGTGGGCCTGCTCAGCGCGCCCCTCACCATCTGGGCGCAGTCACTGCGCATGCGGCGCATTCCCCATGAACTGCACGGCCGCGCCTTTGCATTGCTGCGCACCCTGATGCAGGCGACCCCGCCACTGGGCTCGGCGATCGTCACCCCCATGCTGGCGGCGGGCCATGTCGCACCCATCGCCATCACCATGACGGCGGTCGCCGGGCTGCCCGGCCTGCTGCTGCTCCTGGCTTCACCCGCTCGCCGCCCCGCCCCCGTCTGATGCCCGGTGGTCACCGGGCGAGCAGGATGCTGGTCACCTGCTCGGGCAGGAAGTCCAGGGGATCGTCGTCCGGGCTCCCGGCCGAGCGCGCATCGTGGAACCTGCCCGGGGTGCACCCCACCATCCCCTTGAAGGTGTGGGCGAAATGCGATTGATCGTGAAATCCGGCTCCGGTGGCCGCCAGGGCCCATGGCATGCCGCCCTGCTTCAGCCGTAACGCCGCCTGCAGGCGCAGCACTTGTGCGGCCCCTTTGGGGGTCAGCCCTATCTGCTCACGGAACCGCCGCTCCAGGTGGCGGCGGCTCCAGCCGGTCTCGGCGGCCAGCTCGCCCACCCCCGTCCGGCCACCGGTACGCCGCAACGCGCCCCAGGCCCGGACCACTTCGGGAGCACAGCCGGGCCCCGTACGCAGCCGGGCGGCCAGCTCCCGGTCGAGCAGCGCGAAACGCGACGGCCAGTCGGGGCATTCGGCCAGCCGCTCGATGAGCCGGCCGAAGCCACGGCCCAGCAGGTCGGCGGGGTCCGGAGTCAGCCGGCACCACTCGGTCATGGGAACGGCGAAAATCCGGTAGGCCGCCAATGGCGACAACAGCACCGTGATGCCGTGCAGTTGCCCATGGTGCTGCCCAATGGTCGCCGTGGTGCGCAGCCCATTGACCAGCGAGGTGGCCGAGGCCACGGTGCGCGGTTCCACCGCGTCCACCATGTCGAGCCTTGCTCCAAAGCCCAGCATCGCCTTCACCACCCCATCAGGCACCATCAGCCTGCGCCGCGGCGCCCGTGGCCCGAAGCGAAAGCCCCGATACCCCAGCACGGCACCGCTCAGCTCGGCACTCGGGGCGCTGCAGACCAGCTGCTGGGCGACGGGGCTCATCGTGGCGACCACGAATCCAACCGTACGGTCAATGGAGTTGAGCCCAATAGGGGAACCGGACAATCCGGTATCCCACGGCTTTAGGCATGCTAGATGGACATCCACCCCTTTCGTTCCGACCTCAGGTTGTCATTTTCGGTGGAGAATGAATTGCCGAGAGCAATACTCCTGCCAGTCGGTGCCAAATTTCAGACGCTGCCCCCAAAAGGAAAGAAGAAAAGGGTGTTGACCTTCCCCTGACCCCCTGGTGAACTGTTCGGCGTCAAACACGCGTTGACTCCTAAAACCGAGAGGAAGTCGACAATGAAGCGCGCGTCGAAACTCATCGCCCTGATAGCCGCACCGGCCGCCGCCGCTGCGGTCCTGGCATCACCCGGCACCGGCCAGGCCGCCCCGCGTCTGGTGCATCTGGTCAACGTAGAGAGCCGCAAGTGCCTGGAGATTGAAAACTCCAGCGGAGACAACGGCGCCCGAGCCCAGCAGTGGGACTGCGGCAACCAGGCAGGGTCGTGGTGGTATCTGGAGGACACAGGCAATCTCACACGCATCAGAAACTATGCAAGCGGGAAGTGCCTGGAAATCGCGGATTCCCGCACGGATGACGGGGCTCCGGCCCAGCAGTGGGACTGCGTGGATATCAACACTCAGAAGTGGTACATATTTGACGGGGCCGGTAGCGGGTATCAGTTCAGAAACCAGAACAGCTGGAAAGTTCTTGAGATTTCCAACGGGAGCCACAGCAATGGCGCCCGAGCCCAGCAATGGACGAACGTGTTCCACGACACTCAGCAATGGATCATCCGGTGAACGGCGCCCCGTCGGGTATGTGACAGGGCGCCGAGCTGCAGGCTCTCAGAGGAACTCGAGGCTGCGGCTGGTGAAGAGCCAGGCGCCGTCGGCTTGGCG
This sequence comes from Streptomyces xingningensis, assembly GCF_054957865.1. Lineage (NCBI taxonomy): Bacteria > Bacillati > Actinomycetota > Actinomycetes > Kitasatosporales > Streptomycetaceae > Streptomyces > Streptomyces xingningensis. Next base: position 27,939 of record NZ_JBDJPF010000041.1, on the reverse strand, counting down.
GGCGAAGCTGTCGTGATAGCGGCCGACCGCGACCAGCTCCCAGAGCCCGTCGGCCAGCTTGTCGTAGATCAACAGGTCACTCACCGCCTCGGCTTCGTCCCCGTACAGTTCAATCGCGATATTGGTGTTCACATGACGGCGCTGCAGTTCAGGCTTGGTCGCCAGGTCCTGGCCGAGCATGAATTCGCGAATGGCGGCATGGCCGGTGCGGCCGGCGATCGAACCATCGGGTGCATAGGTCGCGATGCAGTCCTCGAAGCGACGGTCGTCGAGGGCAAGGTTGTTGCGTGCGATCGTCGTGCGAATCAGTTCATGGTCGGATACGGGCAGCACAATGTCCCCAATCCGGCTGCACCGCAGCCTGGTTAGTCAGTTGGAAAATCCTACCTTCCGGTGCCGATGTGAGGCACCGTCAGGGAATGCTCCTGATGAGCTTCTCCACATGGAGTGGGTCGCAGAGCATGTCCGCCCCGTGCGGTGCCGAAAGGATCCAGTACGCACCCGGCGGCTCCACCCGGTACGGGGGTGAAACTCAAGGTAGTTGCAGTGGCGACCCTCGCCGAGGCGTACGCTGCCGGGCGGTACGAGCACGCTGTACCGGTCCCGTGACCGGGAGACGATCACCGCACTGTCGACGCCAACGGCATGGAAGACGCGCTCGATTGCCGCACGGTCCTTGATGCCCCGGATGTGCCCCACCACGAGCGCTGCGGGCAGGTGGAGGACGTCGAAGTGCACGCCGGTCCGCAGCGTGGCAGCCCCTCCTCTCAGCCAGGCTGCACGGGCAACGGCCGGATGATCCTCCCCCGAGGCCAGCCACTGCGCAGCCCCGGACTCGGCCCGTGCCGCTGCCAATGCAGTGCGCAACAGGCCGGGCGACACCAACAGTTCGGGGTAGCGGCACAGGGGAGGACGGAGCCAGTGAACGGTTCCCTCATCCGCTTCCAGGGTGCCGTTCATGACGACATAGCAGCTCTCCCCGAGCGGAACGGTGCCCGGCTCCGACCACCGGTCGGCGGTCCCGGCCGGGGCGAGGAAGTAGGTGCGGCGCCGGGGTCCAAGAGGGTCACACACGATGGGGCCGGTGCGGCCCTTCGCCAGATACCCGAGGTGCTTCGCTGCGGCGACACCGAGCAGGCCGTCGATGGCGATCGCGTCCCACCAGCGGCCGGCGGCCACGCTGTCGAGGGTCCCCTCGGGCGGGAGCCAGTCGGGACGGACGCGGCGGGGTACGGAGACGGGCCTCGAGTTCATGTGCAGGACGGTACGCAGGGATGTTTCTCGTCACCTCCGGCGTTTCCCATTGTTTCTCACCGTTCCTCACGGGTTTCCCGATGTTGCTTACGCAAGGTCAAGTGACGCCCGCGCACGGGTGATTATCCGGCGAGCCTGACGGCCATACACAGCCGATTCATTCAGCGTCTCCCAGACTCGGTGATACAGAGCGATGTTCTCGGCATCGTCCAGCCAGAGTTCTGCATGCCAGTCCTCGGCGATGACAAGTCGCTCATCGTAGACGAGCTTCAGTGCCTCCTGAACCTCTCGGCGCTCCTCCTCCGTAAGGTCGTCGTCATCGACCTCAGGCAGCGGCGGGAGAGACTCGGCCTCCGCCTCGGCCTCCGCAATCAAGGCATCTACCTGCGCAAACTGTGCTTCGGCGGCTTCCACCTCGGCCATCTGCCGAGTGGCCGCATTGACGAGATAGGCCGAGACGTCCATACCCGCACGCTCTGCGTGGGCACGGATGCGCTCAGCGTGATCACTGTCGAGGCTGATACTGATCCTGGTCTTGGCCACGCCAGAAGTGTATGACGGGTATTACGCCCCGCCAAGGCCAGCAGTCTCCCACCGGGATCCACCCTCGCAGTGACTCAGCAGCCCGGGGAGCTCCCGCATATCGTCGAAGACCACCGTGCCCGGCCCCCGCAGCCGCTCAACCGGTGTCAGTCCCCCACCGCAATACCCGAACGCCCACATGCCCGCGGCCCGGGCCGCCTCGACGCCATATCCGCTGTCCTCGACAACAGCGCACCGTGCCGGATCGGCACCCATGGTGCGGGCCGCATGCAGGAAAAGGTCGGGCTCGGGTTTGCCCTTCGCCACGTCCTGGGCGCTGAAGATGCGGTCCTCGAAGTGGTGGTGGAGTTCGGTGGTACGGAGATTCCGCCGGATTGTGGTGTGGCCGCCGTTCGAAGCGACGCAGATCGGCATGGTGAGCCGTGTCAGCGCTTCGGCGATGCCGTCGACGGGCGTCAATTCGGCGTCGAAGGCTTCCTGGTACAGGTGCTCATACGGCTTCCACCAGTCATCTTCCAGGCTGCGCCCCAGCCGTTCCTCGATGGCCGCCTTGAACACCTCGCCCGAAGACCCCACAAAGCGCTCGATGATCTCTTTTTCGGTGAAGGGGCATCCCAGGTCGGCCAGCATCACGGCATCCACCCGGATGGCTATCGGCTCGCTGTCCACGAGCACGCCATCACAGTCGAATATCACCAGATCAAAGGGTCCGCTTGGGCTCATGGGCGGCAATCTACCTACCGATCGGTGTTTTACCGGCTTTCCGCATCCGCCACCAGCAGCCTCGCGTAATTGCCCAGCGACCGCTGGTAGCGGGGAAGGTGGGGAGCCAGGGCACCGAGCGCCAGTGAGACGGCCTCCCGTTCCCGCCCGGTGTCGACGAGGGCCAGGGCGAGGAAGGCGCGTACGGCGTCGTCCAAGTGGTCCGAACCGGCCGTCATTTCGGCCGTCAGAAGCTCGACGCTTCGCTCCACCTGTCCGACGTTCCGCAGCGAGCTGGCCATCTGAATGATGGCGCGTCGCCTGCGCTCGCCGGTGAGGCCCAGCTCAAGGGCCTGCTGGTAGAGCGGTATGGCCAGGTCGGAGTGGCCGGTCGTATCAAGGGCGGCCGCACGCTCGAAAATGCCGTCGCCATTGGCGGCGGGGGCCTCGGCGGCAAGCCTCTCGATCAGGGCCAGGAAGTCTTCCTCGCCATGCCGGTCGATCGACGCCCAGGCGTCCGCCACCCGTCGTTCCCAGTCCGCTGCGTTCACCGGCCGAGAGTCGCAGTCGGCCGCGGACCCGGTCAAGGCCTTTATGCCGATACCGGGCTTCGGTGACTTGCGTACCGAATCGTAGAACCGACTCCCTGCATGCGGAAACTTTGCCAAGTCTTGTACACGGTAGGCGACTTGGTCGTAGCGTGGGCCTACGGCAGATCGGTGGATCCGATGAGGCGGTGCCTATGTCGTTCGCAGCCGAGTGGGCTCAAGTCAAGTCCGAGGCGGCACAGCGAAGTTCACCCCATATGCAGCTGAACCACGCCGCACCGAAGAGTGGCGGAGACAACGGTGATTACGTGGTCACATCGAGCGACCTGGCCCACGTCGCCCACTGTGCTTACCGACTGCACGGCGGGTTGAAGGCGGCCGGCGGCCATGCGGACAAGAACAGCAAGCAGGCCGGGGCCGAGCTCGCCGGTGACCATCTGTCATCCGGCGCGGCACTCACCAGGCTCGCATCCACCTGGGAATCCCGGGTGAAAACGCTGCAGGAGGCCTGTGCACACATTTTCAATCACTTGATCTACTCCGAGCGGGTGGCCGGAGACAGCGATGAAGAAATCGCCACCAGTTGAAGATCGACGCCATGAACTTCAGTCGCACGCCCTTGAAGTTCAGGAACATCGAGAGAGCCGCGATCGGCGACGACGGAGTGGTGGCCGACGATGGTGTCTTCGTCGTGAATCGCTGTACCTACCGGGGTAGGCAGCAGATCTATATCCTCCAGATCGATGTCTTGGAAGCAAAGGGACAGAAGTCTCTCAAGCTCCGCAACGAACTGACCCACTTCGCCAAGTCATACCTCCCGACCGGCCTCAAGCTGATGGGCTGCGCAGCGTAGGCCGCCGCACGGCAACCGGGCCCGCTCCGGCAGCCCCGCCCGCACCTCCAGCAGGTCGTTGCCATACCGATATCCGGACAGGGGGTGACGCCCGGAGGCACCCTCCCCTAGATTGCGTGCGCATCACGCAAGTGACCGCACACGGGGACGGAGTCACCGCATGTCGGAACCAGAGCCACCGCCAGGCAATCGCAAACCGGTCATGCCCCTGCCGCTGGTGCTCGCGGGCATCTGCCTGGTCATCCCCTTCGGCGCGATGTTGTGGGTGGACTCCTATTCCCGGCTCACGCCCGCCTTCATCGGCATCCCGTTCTTCTACTGGTACCAGATGCTGTGGGTGCTGATCTCCACGCTGCTCACGGTGGTCGCCTACCTGCTGGTGCGGCACCACCAGCGCGCCCGCAAGGGCGGTGAGCGAGGATGAAGCACGACGTCAACGGCGTGGCACTGGCCGTGTTCATCGTCCTGTTCCTGGTCGTCACGGTCATGGGCTTCCTGGCCTCGAAGTGGCGGCGCGCGGAGAATGCGGACAACCTCGATGAATGGGGCCTCGGCGGGCGGTCGTTCGGCACCTGGGTCACCTGGTTCCTGCTCGGCGGCGATCTCTACACCGCGTACACCTTCGTCGCCGTTCCGGCGGCGATCTACGCGGGCGGTGCGGCCGGGTTCTTCGCGGTGCCGTACACCATCCTCTGCTATCCGCTGGTCTTCACCTTCCTGCCCCGCCTGTGGTCGGTGTCCCACAAGCACGGCTATGTGACGTCCTCGGACTTCGTGCGCGGACGGTTCGGGTCCAAGGGGCTGTCGCTGGCGCTGGCGCTCACCGGGATTCTGGCGACCATGCCCTATATCGCGCTCCAACTGGTGGGCATTCAGGCCGTGCTGGATGTGATGGGCGTCGGCGGTGGTGAGAACACCAACTGGTTTGTGAAGGACCTTCCCCTGCTGATCGCCTTCGGCGTGCTGGCGGCCTATACGTACTCCTCCGGGCTGCGGGCTCCCGCGCTGATCGCCTTCGTCAAGGACGCCCTGATCTATATCGTCATCGCGGTGGCGATCATCTACATCCCGATCAAGCTCGGTGGCTTCGGTGACATCTTCGCCAAGGCGGGTCACGCCTACGCGACCGTCGGTCCGTCCGGCAAACCGCGTGGCTCGCTCATCACGGGCCCGGACGCCCAGTGGGCGTATGCGACGCTCGCCCTCGGTTCGGCGATGGCGCTGTTTCTCTATCCGCACTCGGTGACGGCCGTGCTCTCCAGCCGGAGCCGGAACGTCATCCGGCGCAACACCACGATTCTGCCGCTGTATTCGCTGATGCTGGGACTGCTGGCGATGCTCGGCTTTATGGCCATCGCGGCCGGAATCAAGGTGAAGAACGGGCAGTTGGCGATTCCGGAGCTGTTCGCCAAGATGTTCCCGGACTGGTTCACCGGTGTGGCCTTCGCGGCGATCGGCATCGGGGCGCTGGTGCCGGCCGCCATCATGTCGATCGCGGCCGCGAATCTCTTCACCCGCAATATCTACAAGGACTTCCTCCGGCCGGATGCCTCGCCCGCGCACGAGGCCAAGGTGTCCAAGCTGGCCTCGCTGCTGGTGAAGGTCGGGGCGCTGGTGTTCGTCCTCACCATGGACAAGACGGTGGCGATCAACTTCCAGCTGCTGGGCGGTATCTGGATCCTCCAGACCGTGCCCGCGCTGGTGGGCGGGCTCTTCACCCGCTGGTTCCACCGGTGGGCGCTGCTCGCGGGCTGGGCGGTCGGCATGGGTTACGGGACATGGCGGGCGTATGAGACGCCGAGCGCCACCCAGGATCACTTCGGCAACACCAACCTGATCCCGTTCATCGGGGAGAAGGGATACATAGGGCTGACCGCATTTGTGCTGAATGTGGTGACGGTCGTGGTGCTGACGGTCGTCCTCAAGGCGGTCAAGGCCCCCGACGGGGTGGACGAGACCACCGCGGAGGACTACACGGCGGACGCGGGCGAGCCGGGTGTCAGCGCCGGACTCCCGCCCGCCACGGCGGGTGCCGGCGGGCATTGAGTCCGGCCGTGCCGGAGCGGGCGGCACCGGGGGTGGTCGCTCAGCCGGGCCGGTCGCCCCGGCCGACGAGTTCGTCCGCCGTCGCGGACGCGGGCTCCGGGACCCGGCGGGCGGTGCCGCGCCCCGGCGCGGGCCACCAGTTGGCGCTGCCCACCAGGGACATCACGGCGGGCACCAGCAGGGCACGCACCAGGGTGCAGTCGAGCACGACCGCCACCGCGAGGCCGAAGCCGATGAGCTGGAGCATGATGAGGTCGCAGAGGGCGAGGGAGGCCATCACCACGGCGAAGACCAGGGCGGCGGATGTGAAGAGCCGCCCGGTGCGCTGCAGACCGGCGGCGACGGCGAGTTGGGTCGGGGTGCCCCGGCGGTGTTCCTCGAGGATGCGGGAGAGCAGGAAGACCTCGTAGTCCATGGAGAGCCCGAACGCGGTGCAGAACATCACCGCCGGGATGACCACATCCATGGCGGCGGGTCCGTGCATCGGGCCGATCAGCGCCTCCAGCAGGCCCTGTTGGAAGACGGCGACGATGATGCCGAAGGTCGCCGCCAGGCTGAGCGCGTTCAGCAGCACGGCCTTGACCGGCACCAGCACGCTGCGGGTGTAGCCGAACAGCAGCAGGAGGGTGAGCGCCACGGTGAGCAGGACGGCGGTGGGCATCGGGGCGGTCAGGGCGTCCTCGGTGTCGGTGAGGCGGGCGCCGGGGCCACCGACCAGGGCCGGGGCGGGGGCGGGTACCGCCCTCAGCCGCTCGGTCAGTTGGCGGCCGTCGGGGGACAGCGGGGAATCCGTGCTGGGGGTGACGCTCAGCCAGGTCCCGGCCGGGCCGGTGAACTCGCGTGCCGAGGGGCCCGCGTTGGCGGTGAGTTGCCCGCCGCGATAGACGCCGGTGGCGGTCTCCACCTGCCGTACGCCCGGGAGCAGGGACAGGCGGGCGGCGTAGGAGTGCACGGCGGCCTGGTGGTAGCCGGCGCGGAGGTTCGACGGCGCGTCCAGCGGGGGCGGGAGGGCGACATGGACATCGGGCAGCACCACGGCCGCCGCGCCCGTCTCCCCGGGGAAGTCCGTGCGCAGCCGGTGCGAGGCCCGGGCGACCGGCGAGGAGGCCGGCAGGATGCGGTCGTCGTACATGCCGAATCGTGCGTCGAGGCCCGGCGCCGCCAGGACGCCGAGCAGGAGCAGCGTGCCGAGGGCGACCAGCGCGGGTCTCCGGGTCACCCAGATCGCCAGCCGGTACCAGCGGCCTTCGGCCAGCGGGCGAGGGGTGTCGCGGCGCCAACGGGAGAAGATGTCCCAGCGGTTGACCCGCTCCCCCAGCAGCACCAGCAGCGCGGGCAGCACCAGGAACGCCCCGGCGGCCGAGCAGATCGCGACGGCGGCGCCGCCGAGTGCCAGGGAGCGGGTGAGCGGAAGCGGGAAGACCATCAGCGCGCCCAGGGTGGCCGCGACGGTCGTCGCGGAGAAGGCGACGGCACGCCCGGCGGTCCGCATCGTATTGCGGGCCGCGGTGACCGGCGTTGCCCCGGTGGCGAGTTCCTCGCGGTAGCGGCTGACGATGAGCAGGCAGTAGTCGACGGCGAGGCCGAAGCCGAGTGCGGTGGCAATGTTCAGGACGAACATCGACACCGTCATCACCTCGCTGAGCGCGCGCAGCAGGGCGGTCGTGGCGACCACGGCGAAGGCGCCGACCGCGACCGGCAGCAGGGCTGCCACCAGGCTGCCGAAGACCCACAGCAGGATGAGCAGGACCAACGGGGCCACCAGGAGTTCGGCGACCATGGCGCCTTGGGTGCTGAGGCGTTCCATCTCGGAGAAGAGCGCGGTCTCACCGGCGACCGAGATCTTCAGTGGTCCGGCCCGGCCGGTTTCGCGGGTGGTCACCGCCTTGCTCGCGGCGCGAACGGCGCGCTCGTCGCCGTCGAAGCGCACGGCGACGACGGCGCTGTGCCGGTCGTGGCCGCGCAGTTCGGCCGGGTGGTGCGGCCAGTAGCCGCGCACCCAGGCGACCTGCCGGCCGGCGGTGAGACGGGCCGTCAGTTCATGGCCGGCCCGTTCGGCTTCGGGTGCGTCGATGGAGCCCTTGGCGGTGGCGAGCAGCAACAGGTGGGGCTGCCCGGCGGCAAAGCGGTCGGCCAGGAAGGTGTCGGCCCTGGTGGACTCGGCGTGGGCGGGGGTCCAGCCGCCGGGCGCCAGCCGGTCGCCGACCCCGCGGCCGCCGATCGCGGCCGCCAGGGCGACCAGGCACAGCAGGAGGAGGGTGCGCAGGGCGCGGCGGGGCGTGCCATGGAGGGTCCTGCTCAGGGAGGACCGGCGGTACGGGAGGGGCATCACATGGGCGTCCTTCGCGGGGTCGGACGGGGCCAGGAAGCGCGCATTCCGCAGAATAGTCACATAACGTAAAAAAGCGAATACGTTAGGCCATCGGAGCGCGTCGCCGGGCCGAGCTCGGACGCCGGGCCGGGAGCGTCCTCCATCCGCGGAGTCAGATCTTGACGACGGTGATCCGTCCGCCGCAGAGAGCGCTCAGGTCTTCCGGGTCCGAGGTGAGAACGGTGACGGGGCCGGGAGCCGCAAGAACCGTGGCACAAAGCATGGCGTCGATCGCGTACTTGTGCCCGTGCAGCCCCGCATCACCGAGCAGTGCTGTCGCGTGACGGGCGATGGGCTCCGTGACCGGCTCGACGACGATACGGGACAACGCCCATTCCAGAGCCGGGCGTTTGATCCTCGGGTGGACGACCTCGACGATGGTGGCGGCACTTGTGATCACGCGCATGTCGTCCGCGCGCGCCAGGGCGAGCCAGCCGGTGACGTCACGGTCACGCAGCACCGCCTTCGCCAAGCCCTCGCTGTCCAGAGCCAGGGTGCCGCCCGGCACGGCGGGAGAACGCGTCATGCCGCGTCCGTCTCCGAGTGGCGCTGCCGCTCGCGGGCGCGCTGGAGTTGGTCGCGCTTGGCCTGGATCTCTTCTTCGCCGATGGGCCCGTGCTCGGCTTCGGCTACCGAGATGAGCTCGTTGAGGTTGTCGCGCTCGATCTGACGAGCGACCGCAGCGGCAACATAGGCGGACAGCCCCGAGGGGCCGCTGCGGGCGCGGGCGGCTTCCGCGATGTCCCGGGGCATGGTGATCGAGTACTTTTGGGTAGGCTCGCTCATGCTCCTTATGCTACCTCTTACACTCCGACATCCGGCCGGTCAGGCGCGCGTTCTGCATCGCCGACCCGTCCCCCGACCGCCACCAGGCCGTCCCCCTCGAACCGGGTGAGGATCTGCGAGCCGGACCCCTGACGGATGTCCAGCGACCGCCCCAGCTGCGCGGTCAGCACGATCGCCGCGGCGCCCGTCGCCTCGTCCTCCACGATGTCGTCCCCGCGCCGGGGAAAGCCCCGGGCCCGGACGACGCCCCCGGCCTCGTCCAGCCAGGCCCAGGCGTAGAGCCAGCCCTCGCCCGGCGGCGGGGCGGGCAGGGCGTCCACCTCGGCGGCCGTGGCGAACCGTTGGGTACGCCGCCCGGAGGCCCACTCGGCGCGGACGCGGATCCAGGTGACGTCGCCCTCGGCCCAGGCCGGTACCTCACCGGCCGGCGGCCGGAGCACCTGCACGGCGTGGCCGTACCGCTGCCGCAGCAGCCAGGCGGCACCGATCAGCGGGTGCCCGCCGAAGGCGAGACGGGCACTCGGCAGGTAAATGTCCATTTCGCCCCGGTCCGGGTCGTCGATGAACACCGTCTCGCTGAACCCCAGTTGGGCAGCCAGGCGCTGCCGCCCGGCCGGGCCGGGCACGGCGGATCCGTCGTACACCACACCGAGCGGATTGCCGCCCGCGCCCTCCGGGCCGACGAATACCCGCACCACCTCGTGATCGGCCATGGCCCGATTCAACCACCGCGTGACAAGGGTCACGCGCCGGGGACCCGGCGGGCAACCCCCTCGGAAGACGGGTGCGTTGCCCGCCCCCCAGGGCGCCCTTGCAGGCGCCCTGGGGGCCCTGAGGGGCTGTGAGGCCCCCGCGGCACCCACCCCGGCCGCGCCCGCCCAAGCCACCCGCTACGCCCCGCCCATGGGCGCAGTATCGCGTTCCCGGCACTAGATGTGGGGGCGCATGCGATCACCGGCACTAGATGTATGCTCGTCCTCGCTGTCGCCGCAGGGGAATCCGGTGAAAATCCAGAACTGTCCCGCAACGGTGAATGTATGCGCATTTGTGCATGCGGAAGTCCGAGGACCTGCCGACGGCGCGCCCATGTCCGAGCCGCTCCGGCCCGGCCGTCGGGCGTCGAATACGTCCGGGCCTCGCGGGTTGGGCCGAGGGACGCTGCGCGCATGCCGTCAGGCGATCAGGCATGCCCGTATGCGACCGTCGCGCGCACCCGCCCGGCCCCCAGCCGAGCGAGGGAGAGCCACACGTGACCATCGCGCCCGCCGATCCGGTGTCAGGTCCCGTCCCAGCGACGTCGGAAGCGACCGGCGGTCCCGGGACCGCGCTGCTGCGCACCCTGACCGAACTCACCGCCGATCTGCCCGCCACCGACCCCGGCAAGGTCGCGGCCGCCGCGCTGCGCGGCCGGCACCCCGGCTCCGACGAGGCCGAACTCCGGTCGCTGGCCACCGAGGCCGCGGCCGGGCTGATCGCGGAGGAGCCCGAGTACTCCCGGCTCGCCGCCCGGCTGCTCACCCGCGCCATCGCCGAGGAGGCGGCCGGACAGGGGGCGGCCTCCTTCTCCGCCTCGGTCGCGGTCGGGCACCGCGAGGGCCTGATCGCGGACGGGACCGCGGAGTTTGTGCGGACGCACGCCGAGCGACTCGACGGGCTGGTGGATTCCGCGCTGGCCGAAGGCGCCGACGACCGCTTCGGCTACTTCGGGCTGCGCACCCTGCACAGCCGTTACCTGCTCCGGCACCCGATCACCCGCGATGTGATCGAGACCCCGCAGCACTTCCTGCTGCGGGTGGCCTGTGGCCTGGCCGAGGACCACTCGGAGCGGGCACTGGCGGACGTCGCCGAGCTGTACCGGCTGACCAGCACGCTCTCCTATCTGCCCTCCTCCCCCACGCTCTTCAACTCCGGCACCAGGCACCCGCAGATGTCCTCCTGCTATCTGCTGGACTCGCCGCTGGACCAGCTGGACTCGATCTACGACCGCTACCACCAGGTGGCCCGGCTGTCCAAGCACGCGGGCGGCATCGGACTGTCGTACTCCCGCATCCGCTCACGCGGTTCGCTGATCCGGGGCACCAACGGGCACTCCAACGGCATCGTGCCGTTCCTGCGCACACTGGACGCCTCCGTCGCGGCCGTCAACCAGGGGGGCAGGCGCAAGGGCGCGGCCTGTGTCTACCTGGAGACCTGGCACGCGGACCTCGAGGAGTTCCTGGAACTGCGGGACAACACGGGCGAAGAGGCCCGCCGCACCCACAACCTCAACATCGCGCACTGGATCCCGGACGAGTTCATGCGCCGGGTCGAGGCGGACGCCGACTGGTCGCTGTTCTCCCCGGTGGACGCGCCGGACCTGGTCGACCTCTACGGTGCCGAGTTCGACACCGCGTACCGGAAGTACGAGGCCGAGGGCAAGGCCGTCAAGTCCATCCCGGCGCGGGTGCTCTACGCGCGGATGATGCGCACCCTCGCGCAGACCGGCAACGGCTGGATGACCTTCAAGGACGCCGCCAACCGCACCGCCAACCAGACCGCCGAGCCCGGCCGGGTCGTCCACTCGTCCAATCTCTGCACGGAGATCCTCGAGGTGACGGACGACGGCGAGACGGCGGTCTGCAACCTGGGTTCGGTCAACCTCGCCGCGCATCTCGGTGACAGCGGCGAGCTGGACTGGGAGCGGCTGGACCGCACCGTCCGTACCGCCGTGACCTTCCTCGACCGCGTGGTGGACATCAACTACTACCCGACCGAGCAGGCGGGCGCCTCCAACTCCCGCTGGCGGCCGGTCGGTCTGGGCCTGATGGGCCTGCAGGATGTGTTCTTCCGGCTGCGGCTGCCCTTCGACTCGCCCGAGGCGACGGCGCTCTCCACCCGGATCTCCGAGCGCATCATGCTCGCCGCGTACGAGGCCTCCGCCGACCTGGCCGAGCGGCACGGCCCGCACCCGGCCTGGTCCGCGACCCGGACCGCGCGCGGAGTGCTGCACCCCGACCACTACCCCAACGCCGAGCCCCGCTGGGCGGACCGCTGGGCGGCGCTGCGCACCCGGATCGCCTCGGTGGGCATGCGCAACTCGCTGCTGCTGGCGATCGCTCCCACGGCGACCATCGCGTCGATCGCGGGCGTGTACGAGTGCATCGAGCCGCAGGTCTCCAACCTCTTCAAGCGCGAGACGCTCAGCGGCGAGTTCCTCCAGGTCAACACCTACCTGGTGGAGGACCTGAAGAAGCTCGGTGTCTGGGACCGCACCACGCGGGACGCCCTGACGGACGCCAACGGCTCGATCCAGGAGATGAACTGGATCCCGCAGGAGGTGCGCGATCTCTACCGCACCGCCTGGGAGATCCCGCAGCGCGCCCTGATCGACATGGCCGCGGCCCGTACCCCCTACCTGGACCAGAGCCAGTCGCTGAACCTCTTCATGGCCTCGCCCACCATCGGCAAGCTCAGCTCGATGTACGCCTACGCCTGGAAGCAGGGCATCAAGACGACGTACTACCTGCGTTCGCGCCCGGCGACCCGGATCGCCCGCGCGGCCTCGTCAGCCTCCTCCGCCGCCCCCGTCCCCGTCCAGCAGGCCGCGCCCGACGCGGACGCCATCGCCTGCTCCCTTGAGAACCCCGAGTCCTGCGAGGCCTGCCAGTAATGAGTGCCGAGAACAAGAACCTGCTCGACCCCGGCTTCGAGCTGACGCTGCGTCCGATGCGGTACCCGGACTTCTACGACCGCTACCGTGACGCGATCAAGAACACCTGGACCGTGGAGGAGGTCGACCTCCACTCCGACGTGGCCGACCTCGCCAAACTCTCCCCGGGCGAGCAGCACATGATCGGCCGTCTGGTCGCGTTCTTCGCGACGGGCGACTCGATCGTGGCCAACAACCTGGTGCTGACGCTGTACAAGCACATCAACTCCCCCGAGGCGCGGCTGTACTTGTCGCGGCAGCTGTTCGAGGAGGCCGTGCACGTCCAGTTCTATCTGACGCTGCTGGACACCTACCTCCCCGACCCGGACGACCGCGCCGCCGCCTTCGCGGCCGTGGAGAACATCCCGTCCATCCGGGAAAAGGCCCAGTTCTGCTTCAAGTGGATGGATTCGGTAGAGAAGATCGACCGGCTGGAGACCAAGGCCGACCGCCGCCGCTTCCTGCTCAACCTGATCTGCTTCGCGGCGTGCATCGAGGGGCTGTTCTTCTACGGCGCGTTCGCCTATGTCTACTGGTTCCGCTCGCGGGGCCTGCTGCACGGTCTGGCGACCGGCACCAACTGGGTGTTCCGCGACGAGACCATGCACATGAACTTCGCGTTCGAGGTGGTGGACACCGTCCGCCGGGAGGAGCCCGAACTCTTTGACGACGAGCTCCAACAGCAGGTCACCGACATGCTGAAGGAGGCGGTCGAGGCGGAGCTGCAGTTCGGCCGCGACCTGTGCGGGGACGGGCTGCCGGGCATGAACACCGAGTCGATGCGCGAGTATCTGCAGTGCGTGGCCGACCAGCGGCTGCAGCGGCTGGGCTTCGCTCCGGTCTATGGCTCGGAGAACCCGTTCTCCTTCATGGAGCTGCAGAATGTGCAGGAGCTGACCAACTTCTTCGAGCGGCGGGCGTCCGCGTACCAGGTCGCGGTGGAAGGTTCGGTCTCGTTCGACGACGAGTTCTAGCCCGTTCCCTCGCCCCGCCGCCGGAATCGGTTCCGGCGGCGGGGCTGCCTGTTCATTCCTCTTCGTCTTCTTCCTCTTCCGAGGGATCCACCGGGGCATGGTTGTAGAGGATGTTCTGCAACTCGATGGCTCTTGTGTGGAGCTTCGTCCACTCCTCGTGGGATCCCATGGGGTGCAAGGTCCCCGATTCCTCTCCCAGGGCCAACAGCCTCTCCAAGCTCCGTCGTGCCGACTCGAGCCGCGAGTCGAGAGAACGCCGCTCGTCCACCAGTTGCTCGGGAAGGGACTTCTTGGTTCCGGCTGCGCTGTCCGACGCTCTCCTTTCGTCCTCCATATCAGCCGCAAGCTGAGGGTCCGAAGCCGCCACGACACTCAGCCAGCCGCAGCTCCCTGAAGAGCCTTCAGGACAGATCCCGACCCCTACGTCACGCCACTACCATGCGGCACGTATGCCAACTACCGTACTGTCGTATCAAATTGAGGCACAAGCAGTTCCTGGAAACCCACTGCCCCTCGGGCGCACTGCCGGTGCTGGTGAAAAACGCGCGACACGTCGTTCCAGAGAGCTTCCGTCCAGCGCGGGGGTGAAGGGTGGGACCGGGCGGTCTCACCCTTCCGCTGCAGGCAAGGAGACGTGTGATGCGAGTGATGATGATCGTCATGGCGACCGAGGAGTCCGAGGCCGGCGTGCTGCCGTCCAAGGAACAGATCGCCGAGATGGGGAAGTACAACGACACCCTGGTGAAGGCCGGAGTGCTGCTGGCGGCCGACGGGCTGCGGGCCTCGTCCCAGGGCGCGCGCGTGGTGTTCGCGGGCGGGACGCCAAGCGTGATCGACGGGCCGTTCCCCGAGACCGAGGACCTGGTGTCCGGCTACTGGATCATCCAGGTCGGGACGATGGACGAGGCCCGGGAGTGGGCCACGCGCATCCCCTTCCGGGACGGGGTCGTCGAACTCCGCCCGGTCTTCGAGCCGTCCGACTTCCCCGCCTGACCGGGACCAGTCCGTCAGTCGTTCTCGACGACCGGGTAGCGCGGGGTGCCCTCTGCCATCTGCTTCAGCGCGTCCTTGCGGTCGCGCTTGGAGAGACGGTCGATGTAGAGGTAGCCGTAGAGGTGGTCGGTCTCGTGCTGGAGGCAGCGAGCGAAGTAGCCCGTGCCCCGCACCGCGACCGGGTTGCCGTGCATGTCCTGGCCCCGCACGACCGCGTAGTCGGGGCGGGCGAGGGAAGCGTAGGCGGTCGGCACCGACAGGCAGCCCTCGTTGGAGTCGTCCAGCACCCGCTGCTCGGCGGGGAGTTCGTCCAGGACCGGGTTGCAGACATGGCCGACATGGCGGACGCCCTCGTCGTCCTGGCAGTCGTAGACAAAGACCTTCCGGTCGACGCCGATCTGGTTGGCGGCCAGGCCCACGCCCTCGGCGGCGCGCTGGCTGGCGAACATGTCGTCGATGAGCTGCGCCAGGCCGGCGTCGAACTCGGTGACGTCCTGACACTCCCTGTGCAGCACCGGGTTGCCGTAGACGGTGATGGGACGGGAGGTGCCGCGCTCCCGGTGCGCGAGCTCGCGCCCTTCGCCGTCCGTCACGTCGTCGATGAACTCGTCGTTCACCGGCTGCTCAGTCTCTTGCTGCGCCATGGCCGCCGTATGCCTCTCTCACAACCCGAAAGCATTATCTTGCCCTGAATCCACTGGGCCCCATACAGGGTAAAGGGACGGCCCGGCGCTCAGCAGACCTCTTCCAGATCGCGCCACTCACGGGTGTCGGGGCTGTCGGCGACCCAGCCGTCCAGCAGCCCTCGCACCAGCCCGGCGGGCGCCGCGATCCCGCACTCGCGCTCGGGCACCCACAGCAGGCCCGAGCCCGCCGTGCGGTGGCCGAGCGGGCCGGGGTGGCCGGGCTCGCTGTGGTCATGGGGGTCCAGGTGCTCGCCGTCGCCCTCGTCGCTGGGCATCCGGCTCTCCGAGCAGGTGCGGCACAGCAGCCGCACCGAGGAGGACCAGTCCTCCGCGGCGAAGCCCGCGTCGGCCGCCAGCCGCTCCAGGGCGTCCCGGTCCGCCTCGGTGGCGGCCTCCAGGAGGACGACCCAGGTGGGCACGGGCGAGGGGGCCCACAGTTCGATCTCGTCGAAGACCGGGTAGGAGGGCCCGGCCGCGGTCACCCGCTCGCCGTGCGGGACGCCGTCGTGCAGCACCACCTCGCCCCAGCGGCGGCCGGAGGAGGGCAGCGGGATGGAGAGCACCTCCATCCGCGCCGGGTCGAGTCTGCGGCCCCAGACGACCTCGGCCTCGCCCTCGGGCGAGAGCCGCACGGCCGCGCTGCCCAGCTCCATGCCGACCGGCTCACCGGCCGGGCTGCCCTCGCCGGGCACCCGCAGCCCATACGCCTGCCAGGCGCGGCGGGCCAGCGGCCAGTCCTGGAGGGCGGTGGCGGCGATGCCCACGTTCCACCAGTCGGGGGCGCCCGCCTCGCGGTCCAGCAGCGCCACGGCCCGCAGGCCGGCGGCGCGGGCCTGCTCCCAGTCGTGCCGGAACTTGTGCAGCAGCGCGAGGTTGAACCACGACTCGGACAGCCAGGGCTCCATGTCCGCGGCGCGCGTCAGCAGCGCGCCGGCGTCCTCGTACCGGCCGTCGCCGATGAGAGTGAAGGCACGGTCGGTGGCCTGCCGCCACGAGGCGGAAGGCCGGTGCCGTACCCTGCCGAAGATCCTCACGATGTTCGCCTGCTGCCTTCTCGACGTCCCGCGTGCACCCACGCCGGATGGCCCAGGTGACCGGTGCCGTCCTCCCTGACGGCGGCCGGCCACGCCTCATCTCTCGCGACCCGGCCCGTGAACCGGGTCGCCGCTGCGGGGAGCGGCACCCACCACGTCTCCTTGCCGACGACGGCGTGCACGACACCCCCCGATCTCGCTTACTCACCATGCTCTTCGTCACTCGCCTTTTACGGCGTCTCTTCGCATCCAACCATGCCCCTTCGGACGCCCGCTCATTACCCGTGGGTTAGTCGTGCTACTCGGGCTTTCCATGGCGGCTCACCGGTCCGGAAGCACCGGCTCACCACGTGCGAGCACCCTCGCGAGCGCCTCCACCACCCGGGGCTCGTGGTCGTGGGCGGTGGCCCGTCGCAGCCGCTCCAGCGCATGCCGCCGCCCGCACGCGCCGGTGCCCGCGAGGTCGTCATAGGCGTCGGCGGTGCGCACGATGCGGGCCACCAGGGGCTGCTCCCGATAGGGGTCCGCCTGGCGCTCCACGGCGTGCGCGACCTCGGCCGGGACCCCGGTCCGGCGCACCACGGCCCCGCCCAGCCGGGCGATGCGCCGCCGGTCCTCGGGGGGCAGCTGCCCGGCGGGCACCGGATCGGGCAGTGAGAGCCGCCCTACGTCATGCATCAGCGCCGCGTACTCGACCATGGTGAGCTCGGCCTCCGACAGGCCGAGCTCCCGGCCGACGGCCCGGCTGAGACCGGCTACGCGCCGCGCGTGACCGGCGGGGGTGCAGCCGGCCAGCTCCGTGGCGCGGGCGAGGGAACCGGCGGTCTGCCGGCAGGTGGCGCGCAGGGCTTCGGAGCGGCCCGCGGTGAGCTGGACGGCCAGCAGCGGCAGACCGCACAGCGGCAGCGCCCAGAGCCCGGCGACGGCGGGCGCCAGCGCCGCCACCACGGCGGTGGCGCAGACGGCCGGGCCGGTGCCGGCCAGCGCGCGCAGTTCCGCGCGCAGCGCCGGGCCGTACCGCTCGTGGGTGCGGGCGTGGTGGAGCGCGGCGGCGAGCACCGCGTCGGACAGCACGGTGAGGGCGAGCAGGAGCAGCAACAGCGGTGCGAGGTACGGGCGGTGGCCGGGTGGGCCGAGGAGCGTGCCGGGGTGGTGCAGCGGGCGGCAGCAGAGCGCGGCGAGGGCGGTGGTGTGCACCCGGCGGGCGAGGTGGTCGGGGGTGGGCGGGCGGCCGATCGTGCCGGCCAGGGTGGCGCCGAGTACCACGGCGACGACCTGGGGGGCACCGTGCGTGGCGGGGTGCCCGCCGGCCTCGCCGAGCAGGGCGTAGCCGAGCGAGCCGGCGGCGGCGAGGGGGGCCTGCTGGTGGGGGGCGGTGCCGGGTGACCCGCGGCGGGCCGCTTCGCCGAGGGCGATCAGCAGGCCGTAGGCGAGGGCGACGG
Source organism: Streptomyces xingningensis (assembly GCF_054957865.1). NCBI lineage: Bacteria > Bacillati > Actinomycetota > Actinomycetes > Kitasatosporales > Streptomycetaceae > Streptomyces > Streptomyces xingningensis. The sequence continues at coordinate 10,019 of NZ_JBDJPF010000041.1, read as the reverse complement.
GTGGCTGGGCGAGGCCGTGCCAGGCGGTCCAGGCCAGCGCGAGCAGGGCGCCCGCTCCGGCGGTGGCGTGCACCCGGCGGACCAGGGGGGTCACCGGGGGCCGTCCGGAAGCGCCGGACGGTGATCAGGAGGGACGTTTCGGCGGGCCGGAGCGGCGACTTCGGGCCGCTCCACCGTGGGATGCCACTCATGGCTCCGCTCCTCCGTCCGAAGGAGGGGGGCCGCCAGCCCGAGTACTGCGGGCCGGTCCGGAACGGCCCCTTGCGGGGCAGGCGGAAGGCGCCACGGATCGGGGAAGCGATTCCCCTCCCGGCCGAAGCCGGGGGTTCCGTCGCCGGAAGACTGCCGGCGGTCGAGCGCGCGGGAGAGCGCGGCGACGATCCGGGGGTCGAACTGCGATCCGGCGCAGCGGCGGAGTTCGGCCAGGGCGGCGGACACCGGGCGGGCGCGGCTGTAGCAGCGGGTGGAGGTCATGGCGTCGAAGGCGTCGGCGACCGCCACCACCCGGGCGGACTCCGGGATTTGATGGCCCGCCAGGCCGTCCGGGTAGCCGCTGCCGTCGAGCCGCTCATGGTGGTGGAGGATCGCCGCCCGGGCCTCGCCCAGGAAGCCGATGTCGCGCACCAGCTCATGGCCGTACTCGGGGTGGAGCTGGACCACCCGCCGTTCCTCGGGGGTGAGCGGGCCGTCCTTGCGCAGCAGCCGGGTGGGGACCCCGAGCTTGCCGACGTCGTGCAGGATGCCCGCGAAGCGCAGCACCTCCAGCCGCCTGCCGCCCATGCCCAGCTCCCGGCCGATCAGCACCGAGGCGCGGCCGACGCGTTCGCTGTGGCCGCGGGTGTAGGGGTCCTTGAGGCCGACCGCCTGCACCAGGGCGCGGACCGCGGCCCGGCGGGCGGCGCGTTCGGGCCGGCCGGGGCCCGGGAGCCGGGGGCAGCGGGACAGCGGCAGCAGCACCAGCAGCGCCGCCGCCGGGCCGTACGGGCTCTGCCACAGGACGGCGGTGAGCAGCGCGGTGGGCCCGTACACCAGCGTGGGCACCAGCACTCCGCGCGGGGTGCCGCGCCAGGCCGTGCCCGGCGGGCAGCGTTCGGCGGCGATCCGGATGGCGCCGTCGAGGGCGGCGAGCACCAGGAAGAGCAGCAGGGCCGTGGCGAGCGCGGGCGGCAGCGCACCGGGGAAACCGGTGCCGCCCAGGCGGGCGTGGAGGTGGCCCGCCGCGCTCGCCGCCAGGGCGTGCAGCGCCGCGCGCCACACCCTGCGCAGCCACACCGGGCGCCCGTCGACCCGGCCGGGGAGCGCGCCGGCCGCGGCGACCAGGGCGGCGGCGGACGGTGGCAGCAGGAGGACGCCGGCGAGCAGCGCGGGAGGTGACAGGGAGCAGCGGGGCAGTCGTTCACCGGCCGCGCAGACGCCCGCGAGCAGGGCGACGGTCCCCCAGGGGACCTCGGACGGGGCGAGGGCGGCGGGTGCGGTGCACAGGGCCGCGGCGAGCACGGCGCAGGCGATGCCGCCGCGCGCCGACGCCGGTGGTGCCCCCATGGCGCGTCCTCCCCCGTCCCGTGGCACGGTCCTCGAACGCAGCCGTCCGAGGTGCCCGTCAGGATGGGGAGAATAGGCGTACGGCCGCCGGTCGGCGGCCGCATCCGGGTATTGCGCCGTCCGTTCGGGTGACGTTCCCGGGGCGGGCGGTTTGGATCAGTCCCGGGGGACTCCGCGGGCCTCGGCCTCGGCGGCCCGGGCCTCGGCGATCACGTCCTGTTCGGGGACCGCCTGGCCGGAGCGGATCAGTTCGATCCGGCCCATCACCTTGGACCGGAGGTCGGCCGGCACATCATCATGTCCGCAGCAGCGCTTGACGAGTTTCTTGACCGCGCGCTCCAGGCCGTAGGTCTCCAGGCACGGGGAGCACTCGTCGATGTGCACCTCGAACTTGGCGCAGTCGCCTTCGGGCATCTCGTGGTCGAGGAACTCGTAAAGGTGGTCGAGGACTTCAGAGCAGTCCGTCTCGTGCGGCTCTCCGCAACTCATGAGCCCGAACCTTTCCGATTGTGCGACTCGTCGGAGCCATTCGGCGCGGACGCGGCTCCGGCCGGGACCAGCCCGCGCTCACGGGCGTAGTCCTCCAGCAGTCCGCGCAGTTGGCGCCGGCCCCGGTGGAGCCGGGACATCACCGTGCCGATGGGGGTACCCATGATGTCCGCGATCTCCTTGTACGCAAAGCCCTCGACGTCCGCGAGGTAGACCGCTATGCGGAATTCCTCGGGAATGGCCTGGAGCGCCTCCTTGACATCGGAGTCCGGGAGGTGGTCGAGCGCCTGGGACTCGGCGGAGCGCAGCCCCTGGGACATATGCGACTCGGCGCGTGCGAGCTGCCAGTCCTCGATCTCCTCGGATGCGCTGCGCAGCGGCTCGCGCTGCTTCTTGCGGTACGAGTTGATGAAGGTGTTGGTCAGGATCCGGTAGAGCCACGCCTTGAGGTTCGTGCCGTCACGGAACTGGTGGAAGGACGCGTAGGCCTTGGCATACGTCTCCTGGACCAGGTCCTCCGCGTCCGCGGGGTTGCGGGTCATCCGCAGTGCGGCGGAGTACATCTGGTCGAGGAAGGTCAGCGCGTCACGCTCGAAACGGGCGTTGCGCTCCGCCGTGCTCTCGGCAGGCTGCCGCTCCGGGCTGTCGTTCGTTCCCGCGTCGGTCCCGACGACCGGACCCACCTCCTCCGACTTCCAGGCGAGGTCCGCTGCGGACCCGCTCGATTCGGAGAATAGACGACGATCCGCCCGGCCCGCCGCTCCGGCCATGGCTGCATGGGGCATGCCCATGACCGGCCAGCCGCCGTCGGCCGTCTGCGGGCGGGACAGGCATGCGATCGAACCCATTGCGGGAGTCTCCCGTTCCTTTGTCATGTGCCGGTACGTGACTACGCCTCACACAACACCCGCACCGCGCACGTCATTCCCGCTTCACCGGCATTCCCGCTTCGCCAGCCAGGCCGCGACCGCGCCCGTGAGCACACCCAGGGCCTCCTCCTGGGTGATCTCCGCCCTCCTGGGCACGGCGAAGCCATGGTCGCCGTGCGGCACGGCGACCGGGTCGGTGCCGGGCGGGAACTCCTCGGGACGGCCGAAGGGGTCGCGCGCCCCCTGGACCACCAGGGTGGGCAGGCCGGTGCCGAGCAGTTCGTCCGCCCGGGACTTCTCCGGCCTGCCGTTGGGGTCTCCCCTGCTCGAGCGAAGCCGAGAGCTTGGGGAAGGGTGCAGCGGAAAGCTCAGCGCGAGCACCGCGGCGGCCCCCAGCTCGCCGGCCGTCCGGCAGGCGACCCGGGCGCCCGCGCTGCGGCCACCGGCCACCACCGGCACCCCGGGGGCGGTGAGTGCGGGCCACAGGGCGCGCCAGGCCTCGTCCAGGGCACGCGGTGCGGGGGCCACCTTCCGGCCCGCGACCTTTCCCCAAGCTCTCGGCTTCGCTCGAGCAGGGGAGACCCCAATGGGCTGTTCGACCAGGGCCACGGTGATGCCCAGCGGGGGCAGGGCCGCGGCGAGCGCCCGCAGGTCACGGGCCTCGATGCCGCCGCCCGCGCCATGCCCGAGGGCGAGGACCAGGCGGGGCCGGGTCGCCGGGTGCCAGTGGATGCGGGCTTCCCCGCCGGGGGTCTCTGCTTTCTCCACGATCACCCGGACATCCTGCCTCCCCGGCCCCTCGGACCGCCGTCAGAACAGCGTCGACTCCTCGGGCGCCGCCAGCTCCGTGGTGAGCTCGGGCCCGTTGTTGCGCACATCGCTGACCGCGGTGGCCACCGGGTGGGCCCGCAGCAGACCCGCCGGGAGCGGCTCCAGCAGCGAGCGCAGCTCATCGGGGTCGGTACGGGCCGGATCCAGCCAGGCCGCCCAGCGGTCGGGCGGGAGGATCAGCGGCATCCGCGGATGGATATCGGCCAGCGAACGCGGCCCGCCCTCGTGCTGCTCCCCCGCGAAGGGCTCGGTGTCGGCCTCCGTGGTTATCACCGAGCAGGTCACCCACCAGGCTTCCGGGTGATCGTCCGGCAGCGTACGGTCCCGCCAGAACTCGTACAGCCCGGCCATCGCCAGCACCGAACCGTCGGCCCGGGTGACGAAATAGGGCTGCTTGCGCGGCCGCTTCCGGCGGCCCTGTTCCTCCAGCTCACGCTCCCGCGCCCCGGTGACCCATTCGTAGTAGCCGTCCGCGGGGAGCAGGCAGCGCCGGGCCGTGAAGGCCCGCCGGAAGGACGGCTTCTCCTGGACCGTCTCCACCCGCGCGTTGATCATTCTCGCCGCGCCCTCCGGGGACTTCGCCCACGAGGGCACCAGCCCCCAGCGCAGGGCGCGCAACTGCCGGACGGGGCGCGGGTCTTCGGAGCCCTTGAGCGGACGTTCGAGCACGGCGTGGACGCGCTTGGTGGGGGCCACGTTCCAGTCGGGGGCAAGCGTCTCGGTCGGCTCCCACTTCTCCACCTCGAAGAGCCCGGCCAGATCCTCCGGCCTCCGGCCCGCCGCATACCGCCCGCACATCTCCGACGCCCCTCCGGCTCATCCGCCCGTGCTGCCCCTCCCGACACGGTGCCACACCCCACCCGGGCCCCGGGAACCGTGCCCCCGTCCCGACCGTCCCTCAGCAAGGACGCCCGGACGCGCAAGGAGAGCGGTTCGCACATGGACAGCACCACCGCCACCACCCTGTGGGACCGCGTATTCGGCACGCAGCCCGAACCCTCCCACTGGACGGTGATCGTCACCGGGGTGATCGCGCTGCTGGCCGTCACCCCGCACGGCGTCTGGCGGGTGACCCGCAACGCCGTCACCATCGCCCACGAGGGCGGCCACGCGCTGGTGGCCCTGCTCAGCGGGCGCCGGCTGGACGGTATCCGGCTGCACTCGGACACCTCCGGGCTGACCGTCTCGCGCGGCAAACCCACCGGGCTCGGCATGATCCTGACCGCGGCGGCCGGGTACACCGCGCCCTCACTGCTCGGCTTCGCCGGGGCCGCACTGCTCGCCGCCGGGCACACCACCGCACTGCTGTGGGGCGCGGCCGCGCTGCTCGCCGCAATGCTGGTGATGATCCGCAACGCCTATGGCGTGCTCACGGTGGTGCTCAGCGGGGCAGCGTTCGTCCTGGTCTCCTGGCTGGCGGCCACCGAGGTGCAGGCGCTGTTCGCCTATGGAGTGGTGTGGTTCCTGCTGCTGGGCGGCGTACGCCCGGCCTTCGAGCTGCAGCACAAGCGGCGGCGGGAGTGGGGCGGCGCGTCAGCGCCTCGATCAGGGGTGGCGGTCGGGCGACGGGTGGGCGCGCGGGATTCCGACGCGGACCAGCTGGCCCGGCTGACGGGCATACCACCCACCCTCTGGCTGCTGCTGTTCCATGCCGTCTCGCTGGCCTGTCTGCTGGGCGGCGGCCGCTGGCTGCTCGGAGTGTGACCCGGAAACGAGCCACTAAGGTTGAGGGCATGACCGAGAGCCCCGAGCACACCGACCTCTGGCCCGCCCCGACCGCGACCGGATCCGTCGACGCGACTGTCACCGTGCCCGGCTCGAAGTCGGTCACCAACCGCGGTCTCGTCCTCGCGGCCCTGGCCGCCGAACCCGGCTGGCTGCGCCGCCCGCTGCGCTCCCGCGACACCCTGCTGATGGCCGAGGCGCTGCGCGCGATGGGCGTGGGCATCGAGGAGACCGTGTCCTCCAGCTCCACCGGCGGGGCCGACGGCACCGGCGAGGCCTGGCGGGTGATCCCGGCCCGGCTGTCCGGCCCGGCCACGGTCGACGTCGGCAATGCGGGCACGGTCATGCGCTTCCTGCCCCCGGTCGCCGCGCTCTCCGACGGCCCGGTCCACTTCGACGGCGACCCGCGCAGCCATGAGCGTCCGCTGCACGGCGTGATCGACGCGCTGCGCGTGCTCGGCGCCCGGATCGAGGACAACGACCGCGGCGCGCTGCCGCTGACCGTGCACGGCGCGGGCGCCCTGGACGGCGGGCCGGTGCGGATCGACGCCTCCTCGTCCTCCCAGTTCGTCAGCGCCCTGCTGCTGTCCGGGCCGCGCTTCAACCAGGGCGTGGAGGTGCGGCACACGGGCTCCGCGCTGCCCTCCCTGCCGCACATCCGGATGACGGTGGACATGCTGCGGGCGGCCGGCGCCCAGGTGGACACCCCCGAGTCGGGCGGCGAGCCGGACGTCTGGCGGGTCTCGCCGAGCGCCCTGCTCGGCCGCGACCTGGTGGTGGAGCCGGACCTGTCCAACGCGGCGCCGTTCCTGGCCGCCGCCCTGGTCACCGGCGGCCGGGTCACCATCCCGGACTGGCCCGAGCGCACCACCCAGCCCGGCGACGCGCTGCGCGAGATCTTCACCGCCATGGGCGGATCCTGCGAACTCACCGACGCCGGGCTGACCTTCACCGGCACCGGACGGATCACCGGCATCTCCGCCGACCTGCACGAGGTCGGCGAGCTCACCCCGGTGATCGCCGCCGTCGCCGCGCTCGCCGACTCCGAGTCCGAGCTGCGCGGCATCGCCCATCTGCGGCTGCACGAGACCGACCGGCTGGCCGCCCTCGCCAAGGAGCTCAACGAGCTCGGCGGCGATGTCACCGAGACCGCGGACGGGCTGCGCATCCGCCCCCGCCCGCTGCACGGCGGTGTCTTCCACACCTATGACGACCACCGGCTGGCCACCGCGGCCGCCGTCATCGGCCTCGCCGTCCAGGGCGTGCGGGTGGAGAACGTGGCGACCACCGCCAAGACCCTTCCCGACTTCCCGGAGCTGTGGACCGCCATGCTCGGGAAAATCCTCGGATCCGTCGCGGGGGCGACCACGGTGCCGAGCACCTGAGAGACCTGGACGACCCATGCGCCGCTACGGCAAGCACACCGACGAGGACGACGTCCGCGTCCGCCCCAACCGCAAGGGCAACCGGCCGCGTACCAGCATCCGCCCCAAGCACGAGGACGCCGCCGAGGGCTTCGTCCTCACCGTCGACCGGGGCCGGCTGACCGTCCTGGTCGAGGGCCGGACGATCACCGCGATGAAGGCGCGGGAACTGGGCCGCAAGGGCGTGGTGGTCGGCGACCGGGTCGCGGTGGTGGGCGACCTCAGCGGTGCCAAGGACACCCTCGCCCGGATCGTCCGGGTCGAGGAGCGCCGCTCCGTGCTGCGCAGGACGGCCGACGACACCGACCCCTTCGAACGGGTCGTGGTGGCCAACGCCGACCAGCTGGCGATCGTCACCGCCCTCGCCGACCCCGAGCCGCGCCCCCGGCTGATCGACCGCTGCCTGGTCGCGGCGTATGACGCGGGCCTGGAGCCACTGCTGGTCCTGACGAAGTCGGACCTGGCTCCGGCGGCAGAACTGATGGCGTCCTATGGCGCGCTGGGCGTGCCCCATGTGGTCACCAACCGCCGGGAACTGGCCGACGGCGAGGTGGCCGACCGGGTGCGCGAGCGGCTCAGCGGCCGGATCACCGCATTCGTCGGACACTCCGGGGTGGGCAAGACCACCCTGGTCAACGCCCTCGTCCCGGACCGGCAGCGGGCCACCGGCCGGGTCAACGCCGTCACCGGCCGCGGCCGCCACACCACCACCTCGGCGCTCGCACTGCCCCTGCCGGACGGCTCGGGCTGGGTCATCGACACCCCGGGCGTACGGTCCTTCGGGCTGCACCACATCGACCCCTCGCGGGTCATCCACGCCTTCCCCGACCTGGAGCCCGGCACCGAGGACTGCCCGCGGGCCTGCAGCCACGACGAGCCGGACTGCGCCCTCGACCGGTGGGTGACGGACGGGCACGCCGATCCACAGCGGCTCTACTCACTGCGGCGGCTGCTCGCCACCCGGGAGCGGCGCGAAGGCGATTGATCGCCTACGTTTGCGAATGACCGCCAGCGGCAAGTGCATCAGCACACCCGAGACCGATGGGGCGGTCTACGACACGGGAGGCAAACTGATGGCGTGGCTGCTGGTCGTGGTCGCCGGACTGCTGGAAACCGGTTTCGCCGTCTGTCTCAAGCTCTCACACGGCTTCACCAGACTCTGGCCCACGATCGCCTTCGCCTGCTTCGCGCTCGGCAGCTTCGGCCTGCTGACGCTCTCGCTCAGGAAGCTGGACGTGGGCCCGGCATACGCGGTGTGGACGGGCATCGGAGCGGCCGGAACGGCGATCTACGGCATGGTCTTCCTCGACGACCTGGTCTCCACGCTGAAGCTGGTCTCGATCGCCTTTGTCATCGTCGGCGTGATCGGGCTGCAGCTGTCGGGCTCGGCGCACTGAAACGCGCCCGGCCTCAGCCCGGTTGGTCCAGCAGGGCCCGGACCACCCGGGCGACCTGCCCCGCCGCCTCCGCGTCCGAGGCCACGGGGGCGATCACATAGGACAGGGTCATCCGCACGGCCGCCTCACAGGCCCGCCGTATCGCATCCGGCTCGGTGTCCCCGGCGACCGGCCGCACCGTCCCGGCCGCGCTCCCGCACATGCGATCGAGCAGCGCCTCCGGCGAAGGAGCGCCCCGCATGGCTGCCGGCACCGGCGGCGTGCGCGGCGCGGGCACCGCCGGCACCGCCTGGGCGGGCAGCCGCTCACCTCGGCACCCGGTGAGCGCGGCCCGGACCAGCGGGTTGGTACGGGCCGCGTGCAGGGTCCACACGGCCGCCGCCGCACAGCACTCCCCGGCGTCCGCGCCGCCCTGGGCGGCGGCGTCGGCCAGCGCACGGTCCACCCCGGCGAGGAAGGCGTCCGCCTCGCGCCGTACGAGGGCGCGGGCCAGGCCGTCCTTGCTGCCGAATTCGTTGTAGAGGGTCTGCCGGGAAACCCCGGCCGCGGCCGCGACGTCGACCATCCGGACCCCGTGCCAGGGCCGGTTGCCGAGCGCCTCGAAGGCCGCGTCCAGCAAGAGTTCTCGTGCCGCGGGCATCGTCGCCTCCCCGGCCGTACGGTCCGCACGACAGTTGCCGACCAGTTGCTGCCACAGAATTGACGCGTTGCCAGACGGTGTCAAGAGCCCCGACAGGCCAAGGGGGTGTCCGCGGGAAACCGCTCGGCGCGGCCCGGCCGACACAACCGGCCGGCGGGGTCGCCCGGACCGTCAATGCGGGGAAACACCAGTAATGTTCCAGGCATGTCCGACTACCACGATGATCTGCGGTTGGCCCACGTCCTCGCGGACGCCGCCGACGCGGCCACCATGGACCGGTTCAAGGCCCTCGACCTCAAGGTCGAGACCAAACCGGACATGACCCCGGTGAGCGAGGCGGACAAGGCCGCCGAGGAGCTGATTCGCAGTCAGCTCCAGCGGGCGCGGCCGCGCGACGCCATACTGGGCGAGGAGTTCGGCAGCGAGGGCACCGGCCCGCGCCGCTGGGTCGTCGACCCCATCGACGGCACCAAGAACTACGTTCGCGGGGTGCCGGTGTGGGCGACCCTCATCTCGCTGATGGTGCAGGGCGAGGGCGGATACCAGCCGGTCGTGGGCGTGGTGTCGGCCCCGGCGCTGGGGCGCCGGTGGTGGGCCGCGAAGGACTCCGGCGCCTACACCGGGCGCAGCCTGATGTCGGCCAGCCGGCTGCAGGCCTCGCAGGTGGGGCGCATCGCGGACGCGTCGTTCGCCTACTCCTCGCTCTCCGGCTGGGAGGAGCGCGGGCTGCTGCCGGGCTTCCTGGATCTGACCCGCGACTGCTGGCGCACCCGGGGCTATGGCGACTTCTGGCCGTACATGATGGTCGCCGAGGGCTCGGTGGACATCTGTGCGGAGCCGGAGCTTTCGCTGTGGGACATGGCGGCGAATGTCGTCATCGTCGAGGAGGCCGGGGGCCGGTTCACCGGCCTGGACGGCCGTCCGGGCCCGCACAGCGGCAATGCCGCCGCGTCGAACGGCCTGCTGCACGACGAACTGCTGAACTACCTGCGGATCTGACCGGCCAGGGGCGTGCGGTGGAGGGATCCTTCCGGGGTTCCTCCACCGCACGCCCCTTGTCCTCGTAGCGCCCCCGTGTGAGGATGAAGCCCGCCACGCTTGT
>NZ_JBDJPF010000040.1:0-61414 GCF_054957865.1 Streptomyces xingningensis | reverse complement strand
GCCTGAAGTCCGTGCTCCAGAAGCCCGACAAGTTCAAGGCCGTCATCGCCTCCGGGCCCGACATCGTCCCCGACTCCCGCCTGTGGGCGGGCCATGAGAAGGAGCGGGCGGACAACAACTCCAAGGTGCTCGCCCAGCGGCTCATCGCCAGGAAGGGCCCGGAGGTCTACCTGGGTCTCCAGGTCGGCGCCAGCGAGCCGGTCAAGCCGCCGATCGACGCCTTTGTCGCAAGGTACGGCAACAAGGGCCCGGTCAAGACCAAGTACCACGTCATCCAGGGCGGCGACCACAACGCCGCCACCTATGTACCGAACATGGAGACGGGCGGCCTGATCCAGTGGATCAGCCAGCACATGCAGGGACCTGTCTCCTGACGTCAAGACCTGTAAGCGCGCCGGCCCCGATGGACTTGTTACCGGAGGGATTCCGGCGCGTCACACGCGCGGCACTGTCCCTACTTATGCCGATCAACGCATGCAGGTGTTCAGTTTACGAAACTTGAATCGGCATTACCGGACACGGATCAAACCTTTATTAAGAAACCTTGGCTCATTGCCGGTTTTACGCCAAGGCAGACGGCCACATGCGGGCGCACAGCGTCCGTTTTCCTTGATGGTACGCAGCCGTTCACAGTCTTTTGCCTGCAATGCGCCATTTCCAATGATGAGAAACTTTCCGCCCCTTTGTGAAGCGGGAGGACCAAGGGTGGGCGGGGGCCGGAGAATTGGGCTGGGGCATCCGAAACAACAGGTGGCGGGCGTAACACGGACGTTACTTCGGCGACGCGGCCCGCCTCCCCGACGCGAGCCGCGAGCGCCGGCCCCTCGGTGGCGAACGCCTCGTGACCCCTTGGCCTATTTCCCCGCTGGTTTGCCAACCGGCGGGACCCTACGTTCTTCAACAGTTCTCGTTCGCTCGGAGCGGGGAGGGGGTACGAGATGCGGGGGCCCGTATACGAGGTTCCGAATCTTGCCAAGGCTCGGTTCTGTTGATCATTTCTGGCGGAAACCTTCGCGCAGTCGGGTTGGGGCGCACAACTCATGTGAAATCGTCCGGATATGGCGCGCGAGATGCGGCCACACCGGCACCGCCCACCGGCGGCTGATGTCCCGGCCGAGTACCGCCCCACGGCACGCGGACAACCGGATCGACAGCCCGTACTGACCGACCTCCACTCCCCCGGCGTGGCACAACCGGCTCGACCCAGAGCCGAATCGCTGCTCAAGCCGGATCCACCGGCATGCCCATCAATGGCCTGACGGCCTGTCACCGTGCACCGAAAACCCGCCTTGGCAAGGAACTTGACAACCCGTAAGCCAGAGCCCGCAGAAAATGGGCGCCGAACTCCCGAGGAGCTCACGTGGTGGGAGAACCCGCCGAAGTCCCGACCAAAGATCCGGCCCAGTCCTTATCCCCACCCACATCCACCCGCGAAGACCACCCGGCTCCGGCGAGCGACACCGAGAAGATCTTCGCCGAGGTGCTGGCCGAGGTCGTGAAGGCCGAGCAGGTCTCGGTCGACAGCCACTTCTTCGACGACCTCGGCGCCGACTCGATGGTGATGGCCCACTTCTGTGCCCGGGTCAGGAAGCGGCCGGACCTGCCGTCGGTGTCCATGAAGGACATCTACCGGTACACCACAGTCCGCAGCCTGGCGACGGCGCTCGGGGACGTCGAGCCGGTGCCCGCCGAGGCCCCCGCTCCGCCGCCCGCCGAGGTGGTGAAGCCCGGCAACACCCTGCACTACGTCCTGTGCGGGATCTTTCAACTCCTGGTCTTCCTCGGCTACTCCTACCTCACCGCGCTGGCCACCACCCGGGCCTATGGGTGGGTCTCCGACGGCTCGGGAGCGATGGACATCTACGGGCGGGCGGTGTTGTTCGGCGGCGCCGAGTTCCTTGGCCTGGCCATCTTCCCGATCGCCGCCAAATGGATTCTCATCGGCCGGTGGAAGACCGGTGAGTTCCCCGTCTGGGGCCTGACCTATCTGCGTTTCTGGATCGTCAAGACACTGGTGCGCGCCAACCCGATGGTCCTGTTCGTGGGCAGTCCGCTGTATGTGCTGTATCTGCGGGCCCTGGGCGCGAAGATCGGCAAGGAGGTCACGATCCTCTCCCGGAGCCTGCCGGTGTGCACCGATCTCCTCACCATCGGCGCCGGCACGGTGATCCGCAAGAACACGTTCTTCCAGTGCTACCGGGCGTATGCCGGGCGGATCCAGACCGGCCCGGTCACCCTCGGCCGCGAGGTGTTCATCGGCGAGCACACCGTCCTGGACATCAACACCGCCATGGGCGACGGCTCACAGCTCGGCCACACCTCCGCGCTGCAGAGCGGCGAAACCGTGCCGGGCGGCCAGCGGTGGCACGGATCTCCGGCGCAGCGCACCGAGTTCGACTATCTGAGGGTCGGGCCGGCGAAGTGCGGCACCCTGCGCCGGGCCGGGTTCGGGCTCATCGGTCTGCTGAAGGTGTTCCTGGTGCTCATGCCACTGTCCATGGGGGGCATTTATGTGGTGCTGCACGAGGTGCCGAGGCTGATCGGCCGGACGGATGCGGGCGCGGCGCCGGTTACCTCCTCGGTGTTCTTCACCGATGCCCTGTTCATCTCCGCGGTGCTGTTCTTCGGCTTGGTCGTGGCGGGGCTGGTCGTGCTGTTCACCCTGCCGCGCCTGCTGCATCTGATGATCAAGCCGGGGAAGGTCTATCCGCTGTACGGCGCTCGCTACTCGTTGCACCGGACGGTCTCGCGGATGACCAACCTCAAGTTCTTCATCTGGCTGTTCGGTGACAGTTCCTACATCGTCCACTACTTGAAGTGCCTGGGGTACGACCTTTCCCAAGTGGAGCAGACGGGTTCGAACTTCGGCATAGGGGTGCAGCATGAGACCCCGTATCTGAGTGTCATCGGCAGCGGGACGATGGTCGCCGACGGGCTTTCCATCGTGAACGCCGAGTTCTCCAGCAGCTCCTTCAGCGTGTCCCGGACGTCGATCGGGGCGCACAACTTCCTGGGAAACTTCATCGTTTATCCCACGGGGGGCAGGACCGGCGAGAACTGCCTGCTGGCGACGAAGGTGATGATCCCGCTGGAGGGCGAGGTCCGCGAAGGGGTGGGGCTGCTGGGCTCGCCGTCCTTCGAGATTCCCCGGACCGTGGAGCGCGACACCCGGTTCGACCATCTGCGGACCGGGGATGAGCTGCACTCCCGCCTGTCCGCGAAGAACCGCTACAACCTCCGCACCATGGGTGTGGTGCTGTTGATCCGGTGGCTGCACTTCTTCGGGCTCACCCTGCTCGTCCTCGCCACCGTCGACCGGTATGACGCGCTGGGTCAGCTGATGAATGCCGGGTTCCTGCTGTTCAGCCTGAGCTTCACCACCCTCTACTTCGCCTTGGTGGAGCGGTCCATCACAGGGTTCCGGGCGCTTGAACCGCAAGCGTGCTCCATCTACGACCGGCGCTTCTGGCGGCATGAGCGGCTGTGGAAGGTGCCCGACGCCCACTTCAACGCCTTCAATGGCACCCCGTTCAAGAACCTGATCTGGCGGATGCTGGGCGTTCGTCTCGGCAAGCGGGTCTTTGACGACGGGTGCATTCCGTCGGAGCGGTCCCTCACCGCCGTCGGGGACGACTGCGTGCTCAACGCGGGGAGCCACATCCAGTGCCACTCGCAGGAGGACGGCACCTTCAAGTCGGACCACAGCGCACTCGGTGCGGGCTGCACCCTCGGGGTCGGTGCCCTGGTCCACTACGGCGTGACGATGGGCGACGGTGCGGTGCTCGCCGCCGACTCCTTCCTGATGAAGGGCGAGGACGTCCCCCCGCACGCGCGGTGGGGCGGAAATCCGGCCGCGGAGCTGCGAGCCGACCGGTCCCGGCGGGCCCCCGCGCAGCGGATCGACGGACGGGCGCCGCAGCAGGTGCTCGCACCGGGCGGCAAGGCCGTCTCCAACAGCCTGCTCGGCTGACCGGCACCGTGGTAATGAGGGGAGAGGAAGACTCGATGGGCAAGTCAGTGGACGGCGGCCGGGAGTTCTGGCACGGGGTGCTGGTCGCCGGTGGATTCACCGCGATCCCGCGTTGGACCCGCGATCCGGTCACGGGCGTGGCCGAGCACACGGCGGTCGTTCCGGGCGACCTGGTGGCGGCGTTGCGGAAGCTGGCGGACGACCTGGCGGTGCCGCTCGGCTCGGTGCTGCTGGCCGCGCACGCCAAGGTGCTCGCCGCGCTCTCCGGCGAGCAGGAGGTGACGATCGGCTATGCCGCCGGGCCGGACGGCCCGGCGTTGCCCTGCCGGTTGCCGGCCGAACCGGGATCCTGGCGGGGGCTGGTGCTGGACGCCCATCGGGCCGAGTCCGCGCTGTTGTCGCACCGCGGCTTCCCGGTCGGTGAGCTCGCGGCCGAACTCGGCCTGGCCGAGCCGCTGTTCGAGACAGTCTGGCAGCCGACCGGTGACGATGGCGGTCTTGCCGAGGGCACCGTGCTGTGGGTGGGGTTCGCCCACCGGGACGAACGGCTCACCCTGCGGCTGCGGTACCGGACGGAGGTGCTCGACGCGGACTGTGCCGCCCGGATCGCGGGCTATCACCGCACCGCGCTCGCACTGATCGCGGCGGACCCGGGTGCCGAGCACGCAGGGCAGAGCCTGCTGTCCGCCACCGAACTCCGCTTCCAGCTCGAGGGGCTCGCCGGTCCGCGCCGGGAGCTGCCGGACCGCCGGTTCCATGAGCTGTTCGAGGAGCGGGTGCGGGCCCACCCGGAGGCCGTCGCCGCCGTGCAGGACGAGACGCGGTTGACCTACCGGGAGCTCAATCAACGCGCCAACCGGCTGGGCCGGGCACTGCTGGCACGGGGGCTCGGGCGGGAGAGCGTCGTCGCGGTGGTGACCGAGCGCAACCTCGACTGGCTGACCGCCCTGCTCGCCGTGCTCAAGGCCGGTGCCGTATATCTGCCCATCGAGCCGCACTTCCCGGCCGATCGCATCGCGACCATGCTCTCCCGGGCCGAGTGCGGGCTGGTGCTGACCGAGCCCGGCAGCACCGCCACCCTCGACCAGGCCCTGGACTCGCTGCCCGGAGTGCGGACGCTGTTCATCGACGCGGCCGGTGCGGAGGACCACGCCGAGGACGATCTCGGCGTCGCCGTCGGGCCGGACCAGCTCGCCTATGTCTACTTCACCTCCGGCTCCACCGGTGAGCCCAAGGGCGCGATGTGCGAGCACGCGGGCATGCTCAACCACCTCTACGCCAAGATCGACGCCCTGGGCGTCGGCGAAGGGCAGGTGGTCGCCCAGACCGCGCCCCAGTGCTTCGACATCTCGCTGTGGCAACTGCTCGCCCCGCTCCTGGCCGGCGGGCAGGTCCTGTTCATCGCGCAGGAGGTGGTCCTGGACGTCCAGCGGTTCACCGACAAGGTCGTCGACGGCCGGGTCAATGTGCTCCAGGTGGTGCCGTCCTACCTCGAGGCCGTGCTGTCCCATCTGGAGCGCAACCCCCGCGAGCTGCCGGACCTGCGGTGTGTGTCCGTCACCGGGGAGGCGCTGAAGAAGGAGCTCGCCCAGCGCTGGTTCACCGTCGAGCCCGGGATCAAGCTGGTCAACGCCTATGGCCTGACCGAGACTTCGGATGACACCAACCACGAGATCATGGAGCGGGCACCGGACGGGGACCGGGTCCCGCTCGGCCCCTGCATCAACAATGTGCATGTCTACCTGGTCGACGGGCAGCTGTCGCCGGTGCCGCTGGGCGCCCCCGGTGAGATCGCCTTCTCCGGGGTCTGCGTCGGCCGCGGCTATGTCAACGACCCCGAGCGCACCCGGCAGGCCTTCCTGGCCGATCCGCACCGCCCGGGCAACCGCCTCTACCGAAGCGGCGACTTCGGCCGCTGGCTGCCCGAGGGCAAGCTGGAGTTCCTGGGCCGCCGGGACGCCCAGGTCAAGGTCCGCGGCTTCCGGATCGAGATCGGCGACATCGAGAACGCCCTGCTGCAGGTGCCCGGCATCCGGGACGGTGCCGTGGTGGTCGCCGAACGGGCCGGACAGAGCAAGCACTTGGTGGCCTTCTACTCCGCCGCGCGGGCCCTGGAGGCCGGGGCGCTGCGGGACCGGCTGGGTGAATCGCTGCCCGAGTACATGGTTCCCTCGGCCTTCCACTGGCGGGAGCGCCTGCCGCTGACCGCCAACAGCAAGATCGACAAGAGGGCGCTGAGGGCACTCGCCGGAGAACTCGACGCCACCGAGGAGGACTACCACGCACCGCAGACGCCCACCGAGCGGCGGCTGGCCGGGGCCTGGGCACAGGTGCTCGGCGTCCCGCAGGACCGGATCGGCCGCCGGGACCACTTCTTCGACCGGGGCGGCACCTCGCTGTCGGCGGTAAAGCTGGCGATCACCCTGGACCGCGCGGTCTCCCTCAAGGATCTCACCCGTCACCCCGTCCTGGCCGACCTGGCGGCGCTGGTCGACGACAGGTCCGAACGGCGCCCCGGACTCCTGCAGCTGCTGTCCGAACCCGACGGGCCACGCACCGGCGACCTGGTGTGACGGCCCAGGCGGTGCTGCACCCGGCCGAGTCGACCACACCGTCCCCACCTTCCTGAATCACCGAGAAAGGACGTCCATGCCATCGTCATCCTCAGCTTCACTGCTCGACGTGGACCTGCGGCCCGGCAGGCTCCCCATGCTGCGCACCGAGACCGCCGGCACCGCGTTGCAGTGGGCGGCCGGGCACCGGGACGCGCTGCGCGCCGTGGTCGCCGAGCACGGTTCGGTCCTGGTCCGCGGGCTCGGTCTGCGGGACGCGGACACGGTCGGCGCCGTCTTCCGGGAGCTGGCCGGCACCGGGCTGATGACCGAGAAGGAGGCCTTCGCGCCCCGGCAGACCTATGCCGACGGCGTGTACTCCTCCTCCAAGTGGCCGCAGAACCAGCCGATGTGCATGCATCATGAGCTGAGCTACACGCTGGAGTTCCCCGGCCTGATGCTGTTCGCCTGCCTCCAGGCGCCCACCGAAGGCGGGGCCACCGCGGTGGCCGACGCGCCGACCGTGCTGGACGCGCTCCCCGCCCAGCTGGTCGAGCGGTTCGAGCGGGAGGGCTGGCTGCTCACCCGCAGCTACAACGACGAGATCGGGGCCTCCTTCGCCGAGGCGTTCGGCACCGAGGACCGCGCTGCCATCGAAGGCTACTGCCGCGCCCAGGCGATCGAGTTCGAGTGGCAGCCCGACGGCGGACTGCGCACCAGGCAGCGCCGCAGCGCCGTGCTGCGCCACCCGGTCACCGGCCGGCGCTGCTGGTTCAACCAGGTCGCCTTCCTCAATGAATGGACGATGGTCCCCGAGGTGCACGAATACCTGGTGGACATCTACGGCGCCGACGGGCTGCCGTTCAACACCCGCTTCGGCAACGGCGATCCGATCGACGAAGGCATCGTGCAGTTGCTGAGCGAGGTCTACGAGGCCCACACGGCACGCGAGCCCTGGCAGGCCGGGGACCTGATGCTCGTCGACAACATCCGCACCGCGCACAGCAGAGAACCCTTTGAGGGACCACGTGAAGTGCTCGTCGCCATGGCCGACAAGGTGCGGCTGGCCGACTGCTCCCCTACCGTCGAGGTGACCGTCAAATGACCACCACCCCTTCCACTGCCCCGGATTCCCCCGGGCCCGAGCGGCTCACCGTGCCACCGTTCGCGGTGATTTCCGGCGCCCAGGTGCAGCGCACCCTGCAGGGGCGCGAGAAGCAGATCATGGAATTGATCGAGGCCACCTACCGCTTACACGGAGCCGGTGATTCGGTCAACCCGCCGTCGTACTTCCTGCGTTTCCCCGACCGTCCGTCGTCCCGGATCATCGCACTGCCCGCCTCGATCGGCGGGGAGGTGCGGGTGGACGGCCTGAAGTGGATCTCCAGTTTCCCGACCAATGTGACGGCCGGCGTCCCCAGGGCCTCGGCGGTGCTGATCCTCAACGACCATGACACCGGTTACCCGTTCGCCTGCCTGGAGAGCTCGATCATCAGCGCCACCAGGACGGCCGCCTCGGCGGCCCTGGCGGCCGACCGGCTCACCCACGGCCGGCCGCGCCCGACGCGCGTCGGGTTCTTCGGAACGGGCCTGATCGCCCGCTACATCCACACCTTCCTGGCCGGCACCGGCTGGTCGTTCGACCAGATCGGCGTGCACGACCTGTCCGCCGACAGCGCCAAGGGCTTCCGGACCTATCTGGAGCAGTCCGGGGCCACCGCCGGGATCACCGTGCACGACAGCGCCGAACAGCTCATCCGCTGCAGCGACCTGGTCGTCTTCGCCACCGTCGCCGGCCGGCCGCATGTCAGCGACCTGTCGTGGTTCGACCACCACCCGCTGGTGCTGCATGTGTCGCTGCGCGACCTCGCACCCGAGATCCTGCTCGCCTCGGCCAACATCGTCGACGACGTCGAGCACTGCCTCAAGGCCGAGACCTCACCGCACCTGGCCGAACAGCTCACCGGCAGGCGGGACTTCCTGCAGGGCACGCTGGACGACGTACTGGCCGGACGGGTCACGGTACCGGCGGACCGGCCGGTGGTGTTCTCGCCCTTCGGGCTCGGGGTGCTCGATCTTGCGGTGGGCAAGTACGTGTACGACGAGGTGGTCCGCTCCGGCGAACTGCACATCGTCGATGACTTCTTCCATGAGCTGCGCAGGTACGGGTGAACGGCCGAGGCACAGCCGCATACGAGGGGGGCACTGTGTCAGTCATATCCGTTCCGACGGAATTCAACGAGGAACAGCTCTATGTGGACCTTCAGCCGATCTTCGGGCACTCGCTCTTCCTGAAGTGCGAGGGCTTCAACTTCGCCGGCTCGATCAAACTGAAGGCCGCGCTGGCCATGGTGGAGGCGGCCGAGCGGAGCGGCGACCTGACACCGTCGTCGATCCTGGTCGAATCCTCGTCCGGAAACCTGGGCGTGGCGCTGAGCATGATCGCGGCGAGCAGGGGCTACCGCTTCCTGTGCGTCACCGACGCCCGCTGCAATCTGTCGGCCAGGAGGCTGATGGAGGCACTGGGCAGCGAGGTGCACATCATCGCCGAACCGGCGGCCAACGGCGGTTTCCTCGGCGCCCGGATCGACCATGTGCGGGCGTTATGCTCCTCCGACGACCGGTATGTGTGGCTCAACCAGTACAGCAACCCGGCCAACTGGAAGGCCCACTACCGCACCACCGCTCCGGCCATAGACCGTCAATTCCCGCACCTGGACGTGCTGTTCGTGGGAGCTGGCACCACCGGAACCCTGATGGGCTGCGCACGCTACTTCCGGGAGTCGCACCGGCCGGTGCGGGTGATCGCGGTGGACAGCGTCGGCTCGGTGACCTTCGGCGGCCCTCCCGGCCGCCGGATGATCCCCGGCCTGGGTACCAGCGTCCGGCCCGCGCTGCTCGACGAGTCCTATGTGGACGAGGTGATCCAGGTCGAGGAGGCGGACACCATCCGTGCCTGCCATCGCCTGGCCAGACGGGGATTCCTGTTCGGCGGCTCCACCGGCACGGTGGTCAGCGGTGCGATGAGCTGGCTCGCCCGGCACGACGCCGGCGAACTCACCACCGTGGCCATCGCCCCGGACCTGGGCGAGCGCTACCTGGACACCGTCTACCAGACCAACTGGCTGCGGGATCTCTACGGTGAGGACGTGCTCGGCTCCGACGAGCTGACTGCCGACCTGCCGCGGGCCTGACCGGGGTCCGGTGACCGGATGAACGGCCGGTGTGCTCCCCCCGCGGGGAGGAGCACACCGGCCGTCGGCAGTCGTCGTCACCCGACCGGCCCATTCCGCTCGAACGGTTCGGGGATGCGGGCGGGCAGACAGGGCCGTGTACTGGTCGCAGTGGGGGCCGACGAGACCGGAGGCCGCTCCATGGGAATGACCGAGGCCAGCCCGTCCCGCCCTGCCAAGCACCGCGGCCCGCGCCCCGACGACCATGTCATCGTGCTCTTCGGCGCCACCGGCGACCTCGCCCGGCGCAAACTCCTGCCGGGCCTCTTCCACCTCGCCCGGGCCGGACTGATGCCCTCCCGCTACCGCATCGTCGGTTCGGCACCCGCCGCCGAGGCCATCGGCACCGGGGAGTTCCGCAAGCACGCGCGGGAGGCCGTCGCCGAGTTCGGCAGTGCGAAGCCCGAGGACGCGGCCTGGCGGGACTTCGAGGCCGCCCTGGCCTTCGGCGCCGCCGACCCCGACGCCTGCGAACCGCTGCTGGCTGCGGTACGGGAGGCCGAGCAGGCCATCGGCGGAAGCCCACGACGGCTGTTCCACCTCGCCGTGCCACCGAAGGCGTTCCCCTCCGTCGTCGGCGAGCTCGGCTCGACCGGCCTCGCCGAGGGCGGCCGGCTGATCGTGGAGAAGCCCTTCGGCACGGATCTGGCCTCCGCCCGGGCCCTGGACGCGACCATCCACACCGTCTTCGACGAATCCCGGGTCTTCCGCATCGACCACTTCCTCGGCAAGGAGTCCGTCGACAACATCCTCGCCCTCCGCTTCGCCAACGGCCTCTTCGAGCCCATCTGGAACCGCAACCACATCAGCCATGTACAGATCGACGTACCGGAGAAGCTCACCATCGAGGGCCGCGCCGGGTTCTTCGAAGGCACCGGAACCTTCCGCGACATGATCGTCACCCATCTCTTCCAGATCCTGGCGTTCATCGCGATGGAACCTCCCGCCACCCTCACCGCCCGGTCGCTGCGCGACGAGAAGGACAAGGTCTTCGCCGGCCTGCAGCCCCTCGACCCGGCCCAGGTCGTCCGCGGCCAGTACCAGGGCTACCGCGACGAACCGGGCGTGGCCCCGGACTCGGACACCGAGACATTCACCGCCCTCCGCGTCCGACTGGACAACTGGCGCTGGGCCGGAGTCCCCTTCTACCTGCGCTCCGGCAAGGCCCTGGCCCAAGGACGGCACCTGGTCACCCTGGGCTTCCGTGAACCCGCCCTCCGCATGTTCCCCGTCGACGCGCGGGACACCGCCGGAGGACGGCACAACGAGCTGGTCATCGACTTCGACGACCCCGGCCGCATCACCACCCGCTTCCTCGCCAAGGAACCCGGCCCCGAGATGCTCCTCGGCGAGGCGGAGATGGTCTTCGAGTACACCGACTGCTTCAACACGGCCCACGCCCTGGAGGGTTACGAGCGCCTCATCCTCGACGCGATGCTCGGCGACCAGTCCCTGTTCACCAGCTCCGACGGCATCGAGCGCCTCTGGGCGGCGTCCACCCCGCTGCTCGAGAACCCTCCCCCGGTCCAGCCGTACGCCCCGGGATCCTGGGGCCCGGAGAGCATCCACCAGCTCATCCGGCCCTACCGCTGGCACCTGCCGGAGGCCCCGGGGAGATGACCGTGAGCGCTACTCGCCCGCGCCGTCGGCAATGAGCACCGCCGCTCCGGTGACCCGGTCCGCGGCCAGGTCGGCGAGCGCCTCGTCCGCCCGGCTCAGCGGATAGCGCTGGACATGGACGACGGGCGGACGCTGGGCCACCTCGGCGAGGTAGGCGCGGCCGTCGGAACGGGTGTTGGCGGTGACGCTGCGCAGCGTGCGTTCCTGGAAGAGGTGCCGCTGGTAGTTCAGGGCCGGGATGTCGGTGAGGTGAATGCCGGCCACGGCGAGCGTGCCACCACGGTCGAGCGCGGCGAGGGCCACCGGGACCAGGTCGCCGACCGGGGCGAAGAGGATCGCCGCGTCGAGAGGTTCGGGCGGCGCGTCATACGCCCCGGCCGCGGAGGCGGCCCCGAGGTCGAGGGCCAGCCGGCGCGCCTGCTCGGCGCGGGTCAGCACATGCACGGTGGCACCCCGGCCGATCGCGAGCTGGGCGGTCAGGTGGGCGGAGGCGCCGAAGCCATAGATACCGAGCCGGCCGCCGGGTGGCAGCGCGGCACGTGCCAGGGCCCGGTAGCCGATGATCCCGGCGCACAGCAGCGGTGCCAGCTCCTCGTCCGGCGGCCCCTTGGGCAGATGGTAGGCGTAGCGGGCATCGACCACGGCGTGCCGGGCGTAGCCGCCATGGAGGTCCCACCCGGTGTAGCGCGAGCCGGGGCACAGGTTCTCCCGGCCCGCCCGGCAGTACCGGCAGGTGCCGCAGGTGCCCGCCAGCCAGGCGGCACCGACCCGTTCGCCCTGGGCGAACCCTTCGGCCCCGGGCCCCGTGGACAGCACCCGGCCGACGACTTCATGGCCCGGGGTGCAGCGCGGGATGCGGGGCGCCAGGTCGCCCTCGGCGAGGTGCAGGTCGGTGCGGCACACCCCGCAGGCACGCACCTCGATGAGCAGGCCGTACGGCCCCGGCGGCCCGAGGGGGCGTGCCACGCGGCGCAGCGGATGCTCCGCGGCCGGTGCGGTGTGGTCGACCACCCACGCCATGGTGGTCGGGCCGTCATCCGTTCCGCTCGACATCTTCGGGCCCCTTCCGCCGGACAGCGGCGACCACCGGACCCCCTTCACCCGGGGGCCACCCATTTCATGGTGCGCCCCCACGGCACTCCCTGCCAGGGAGGGTCAGGTGCCGACGTAGGCCGCGAGGTGCTCGCCGGTGAGGGTGTGGCGGGCGGCGACAAGGTCGGCGGGGGTGCCCTCGAAGACGATCCGGCCGCCGTCGTGGCCGGCGCCGGGGCCGAGGTCGATGATCCAGTCGGCGTGCGCCATGACCGCCTGGTGGTGCTCGATGACGATGACCGACTTGCCGGAGTCGACGAGCCGGTCGAGCAGGCCGAGCAGCTGCTCGACGTCGGCGAGGTGCAGGCCGGTGGTCGGCTCGTCGAGGAGGTAGACACCGCCCTTGTCGGCCATGTGGGTGGCCAGCTTGAGCCGCTGCCGCTCGCCGCCGGACAGCGTGGTGAGCGGCTGGCCGAGGCTGAGGTAGCCGAGCCCGACGTCGGCGAGCCGGCCGAGGATGCGGTGCGCGGCCGGGGTGCGCGCCTCGCCGGCGCCGAAGAACTCCTCGGCCTCGGTCACCGACATCGCGAGCACCTCGCTGATGTCGCGGCCGCCGAGGTGGTGGTCGAGCACCGATGCCTCGAACCGCTTTCCCTCGCACTCCTCGCAGGTGGTGGCGACGCCGGCCATCATCGCCAGGTCGGTGTAGACGACCCCGGCGCCGTTGCAGTTGGGGCAGGCGCCCTCGGAGTTGGCGCTGAACAGCGCCGGCTTCACGCCATTGGCCTTCGCGAACGCCTTGCGGATCGGGTCGAGCAGTCCGGTGTACGTCGCCGGGTTGCTCCGCCTGGACCCGCGGATCGCGGTCTGGTCGACGGACACCACTCCCGCACCAGGTGGGATCGCCCCATGCATGAGCGAGCTCTTGCCGGAACCGGCGACACCGGTGACAACGACCAGCACCCCGAGCGGGATGTCGACGTCGACCTCGCGCAGGTTGTTCGTGGTCGCGCCCCGGATCTCCAGCGTGCCGGTGGGTTTCCGCACCGTCTCCTTGAGGGCGGCCCGGTCGTCGAAATGACGGCCGGTGATGGTGCCGCCGGCCCGCAGCCCCTCGACGGTGCCCTCGAAGCAGACGGTGCCGCCCGCCGTACCGGCTCCGGGGCCGAGGTCGACGACGTGGTCGGCGATCGCGATGACCTCCGGCTTGTGTTCCACGACGAGCACCGTGTTGCCCTTGTCCCGCAGCCGCCGCAACAGGTCGTTCATCCGCTGGATGTCATGGGGGTGCAGGCCCGTGGTGGGCTCGTCGAAGACATAGGTGGTGTCGGTGAGCGAGGAGCCGAGGTGGCGGATCATCTTGACGCGCTGTGCCTCGCCGCCCGAGAGCGTGCCCGCCGGCCGGTCGAGCGAGAGATAGCCGAGGCCGATCTCCACGAACGAGTCGAGAGCGTGCCGCAACGTCGCGAGCAGCGGCGCGACCGAAGGTTCATCGAGGCCGCGGACCCATTCGGCCAGGTCGCTGATCTGCATCGCGCAGGCGTCGGCGATGTTGATCCGCTTGATCTTCGACGACCGGGCCCCCTCGCTGAGCCGGGTGCCCTCGCACTCGGGGCAGGCGGTGAAGGTGACCGCCCGGTCCACGAACTCCCGGATGTGCGGCTGCATCGCCTCCCGGTCCTTGGCGAGGAACGACTTCTGGACCCGCCCGATCAGTCCCTCGTAGGTCATGTTGATGCCCGCGATCTTCATCCTGGTCGGCTCGCGGTGGAGGAAGTCGTGCAGCTCCTTCTTGGTGTACTCGCGGATCGGCTTGTCCGGGTCGTAGAAGCCCGACTCGCTGTAGAGCCGGTGGTTCCAGCCGCCCGCCTTGTAGCCGGGGATGGTGAGCGCGCCCTCGGCGAGCGACCTGGAGTCGTCGTAGAGCTGGGTGAGGTCGATGTCGGAGACCGTGCCCCGGCCCTCGCAGCGCGGACACATGCCGCCGGTGATGCTGAAGCTGCGCCGCTCCTTCACGGTCTCCCCGCCGCGCTCGAGCGTGACCGCACCCGCTCCGCTGATCGAGGGGACGTTGAAGGAGAACGCCTTGGGCGAGCCGATGTGCGGCTTGCCCAGTCGGCTGAAGAGGATGCGCAGCATCGCGTTGGCGTCGGTGGCGGTGCCGACCGTGGAGCGGGGGTCGGCACCCATCCGCTGCTGGTCGACGATGATCGCGGTCGTCAGCCCTTCGAGTACATCGACCTCGGGCCGCGCCAGCGTCGGCATGAAGCCCTGCACAAAGGCGCTGTAGGTCTCGTTGATCAGCCGCTGCGACTCCGCGGCGATCGTGTCGAACACCAGCGAGCTCTTGCCCGAGCCGGAGACGCCGGTGAACACCGTCAGCCGGCGCTTCGGGATCCCGATGCTGACGTCCTTGAGGTTGTTCTCGCGCGCGCCGTGCACGCGGATCAGATCGTGGCTGTCGGCAACGTGCGGCGCAGGTGACTGTGTGTCCGCCTGCTCGGCCTTGCTCATCGTGTCTCCATCCGTCGCCGCGCCCCGCGGTACGGCGCAGGGCTCCTGGTCGCGGGCCGAGGATAACGCCCGCTCCATATCGCCTGCCTGGTCGCCCTGCCGTGCGATGCTGGTGCGCGTGGCACTCGAGACCTGGTGAGGCCGCTGGGCGCTCCGACGCCGCCCTCGCCGAGTGCCCCGACAGGTGCAAGGTGAGCCGGAGGAGCTCGACATGCCCGTGGCAGACGCCGAGGTGGCGGTGTTGATCGTCGGTGGTGGGCCGGTCGGGCTCACCGCCCGGGCGCTACTGGAGCGCTGGGGCGTGCGGGTATTGCTGGTCGAGAAACACCGTGAGCTGTCCCCTTTTCCCCGGTCCCGGCTGGTCAATGTGCGCTCGATGGAGATCTTTCGCCAGCTCGGGCTTGCTGCCGAGATCACGGCCAACGCGTTCGCTCCGGAGTACGGCCGTATCCGCTTCCGCGACACCCTGTGCGGCCGCGACTTCGCCACGGCGGCGATGGTCGGGGTCAACGCACCGGTTCCCGAAAGCCCCGTGCTCGGCGTGGCCACCTCGCAGGACCGGCTGGAGCCCGTCCTGCTCGCCGCAGCGGACGCGCAACTGCGGTTCGGGGTCGAGCTCATCGGCCTGGCCGAGGCAGCCGACAGCGTCGTGGCCCTGCTCGTCGACCACCAACGCGGTGCGGAACTTCGGGTTCGTGCCCGCTATGTACTCGCCGCCGACGGCGCGAACTCCACCGTCCGGCAACGGCTGGGAATCGACACCACCGGCCCGGGAGCGATGGGGGGCTTCACCACCGTCGTGTTCGACGCCGACCTCGACCGCTGGTGCGCCCACCAGCCCGCCGGGGTCTACTTCACCGCGCACGGAACATTCGCCCCGCTCTACCCCGAAGGCGGCTGGGCCTGGTTCGTTCCCACACCCCAGGACGCCGCGCGCGCCGACTGGTCCGACCTCGTCTCGCGCGCCCTCGGCTCCGGCGCCGACGTCCGGGCCGAGGTGGTGCGGGTTCAGCACTGGGTGATGAACGCGTTTGTCGCCGAACGCTTTGGGCACGGCCGGATCCTGCTGGCCGGCGATGCCGCGCACGCGATCCCCATCATCGGCGGCCTGGGCATGAACGCCGGTGTCTGCGATGTGCACAATCTGTGCTGGAAACTGGCGGGCGTTCTGCACGGCTGGGCCGGACCGGGCCTGCTGGAGACCTACGAGACGGAACGACAGCCCGTCGCCCACCGGACTCTTCGCCAAGCGGTGGCCAACACCCAGCTCATGCTTCAGGTGGAGAACCGGCGCCGCGATCAGCTCCGCGCCGGCGAAGCGGCGTCGGCCCGGATCGAACTGCCCTGGTCGGACCGGTACTTCGCGCAACTCGGTCTGGTGCTGGGCGTCACCTACCACTCCGACGCCGTCCTCACCGACAGCGGCGCCCCACCCGAGCCGGCCGACAGCGGCACGGACTATGTCCCCACCGCGAGGCCGGGCCATCGCATGCCACACCTCTGGCTCACACCCAACCGCTCCACGCTCGACGCCTTCGGCGAATGGTTCACCCTGCTCACCCCGGACCCCACCCACTGGCAGCAACAGACCACCGCACCATGGCCGTTGCGCATCGAGACCCTTCCCGACGAACACACCGACCGCTGCGGCCTCCGCCCAAGCGGAGCACTGCTCATCCGGCCTGACGGCCACATCGGCGCCCGCTGGCGCAACCGCCCGCCGGGCGATTCCACCCTCCATCACGCCCTCACCGCCATCACCCGCTCGCCGCTTGCCCGTCCGTCACCTCGCCGGGCAAGCCGTCGAGCGCGGTGAACAGCCCCGGTCGGCGTCGGCCAGCTCGGCGCCGAGGCCCGAGGAAGTACCGGTGACCACCATGCGACGGCCGGTCAGGTCGATACCCGCGGCCACTTCGGCGGCGGTACTGGTGAAACTGAAGGGGGTCTTGATGACAGTCATGCCGAACTCCTCGTTCCATACGGCAAAGACGCGTGTGGGTGTGGTGTCGTCGGCCCTCGGTGAGTGCCCGGCCCCGCCCCTGATTCGCCCTTCCACGCTGGGCACTCTCAGGCCATGAGGACAGCGAAAGTTCCGCACACCCGGTATGCGCAGACGTCATGGACTTCACGGCCGTCACCCTGCCGGGTGAGCGGCACGCACAGGCTTGGGGTAGGCGGTCTGCAGGTACTGGCGGACCAGCCGCAGATTGTCCAGGGCCTCGTCGACCAGCGGAAGCGTGCCCTCCTTGACCGGGTCGGGGCTCCGTCTGTTGAAGTGCTCCAGAACCAGGTCGAACAGTCTGGCACTGCGGTGCGAGTCGGCCCTGGCGAGGCATGCGGCGACCGGGTCGGTCTTCCCATTGCGGAAACTGGCGCAGTCCATGGGCTTGTTGTGGTCGATGTCGAGCTTGAGGTCCGGGAGCAGTAGTGGCCCGTCCAGGCGGTCGCCGATGTCGCGCTGCGCTTGGGCCGCTTGTCGGTAAGCCCTGGACAGCATGGGGTTGGCGGCCTCGCCCAAGGCGGCCGGGAGGTTGGCCATGGGGCCGCGTGTGCCATGGAGATAGGAGCGCAATCGGTCGTCGGCCGCCATGGTGCGGGGCATGCCGAGGTCGGAGTACGCCCTGGTCAGGAGAACCTGGTTCGTCAGTTCGTGTGCCACCGGGATGTGATCGAGGTTGAGCTCGTCGGCCATGACGTCGTAGTACTGCGCACGCCGGTCGGAGAGCATCTTGGTGGTCTGCTCGAGCCCGGCGTCGGCGGGGACGTCCGGACCGCCACCCGTTATGCCGATGTCATGTGGATTGCTCAACTCACGGTTGACGTCGGCGTTATAGGCCGGGCAGGTCGGGGGTGGTGGCACCCGGTTGTCATTGCGGGGGGCGTACCACTCGCACCGGGCAATATTGCTCCGCTGGAGCCTGGCCTTCTTGGCGGTGACCGTGGACCACGGGCCCCCGGTCACGGAATACGTCACATTGACATTGAAGGTGTAGTAGCGCGCGTGACGGCACAGGTCGCGGTCGCACGTCCCGGCCATCACAAAGTTCCACTCGTTGAAGAAGGCCCCGTCGTAACAGACGTCGATGCGGCGACTCGGGCTGATCCAGCGGTCCACCTGCAGCGCATGGCTGATGTCCGCCGCCGAGGCCGCCGAGTCGGGTATCGGTGCCGGGTCGCGGTTGTCCGTGCCGCAGAGCGCCATGGACTGGGGCAGGGCGACAGCCTGTTGCCGCTGGTCGCTGGTGAGGCCGTGCCAGATGCCCTCGACATTGGTCCAGAGATTGAAGGGGTGATTGCGGTCCATCACCTTGGAGGTCAGCTGCTCGGCCTGCTTGACGAAGGCGTCGAATGACTCGTAGTGATGCATATGGAGGATCGACAGGACGCGCGGGTCGCCGAGTTCCATGCGTGGCTCCATGAACTGCCCGGCTCCCTTCCGGATTTCGTCGCCTGCCTCGATGAGGTCGCGGAGCCTCGCCTGCTCCGGCCCTTCGCTTCCGGCCCACTGGGGATTCTGCAGAGCGGTCAGGTAGTAGGCGCGTGCCGCCTCCGCCCAGAGGTCGGCGTTGGGCACCATTCCGTTCTGCTTGGACACGTGGTAATAGGTGTTCCAGCGGTGCTCGTTGGCATAGTTGGCGAGCCAGTCCACCGCCCCTGCCGTGCCGGTGTTGCCCGGTCCGGTCAGCACGGTGACCGGGTCGTCCTCGGCGTAATTCTGCCGCGTGAAGGTGCTGTTGCGGGCAACGTCCCGGCCGATGGTCAGATACGTGGACACGGCGTCCACATATTCCTTTTCGGTGGGGATGGTCCGGCCATTGTTGTAGGCGGGGTAGTCCACATAGGTGGTGGCCGTCTTGAGGAAGTCGTACTTCTGGGCGTCCTTCAGCGAGTTGAGGATGTCCCAGCCGAAGTTCTGCAACTGCGACTGCACGGTGAGCAGGTCGCGGTGGACGGAGGACACGTTGGCGTTGACGTCCTGGATGAGCGCCACCAGCTGGCCGAGGCCCTCCACCAGGGTCGAGTAGATCTGTTTGAGATTGGTGTCGATGCGGTCGAACCGGGTGTTCATGGTGGTGCTGATGGCCGCCAAGTCCTTGTGCATGGCCTCGAATCCATGGTGGACCGCGTCCAGGAGCTGCTTCTGGGCCTCCTGCTCGGCACCGTGATTGCCGCCGAGGAGACCGCCGAAGATCTGTACGATGCCCACCACCGCACCGACGGCCGCACCGACACCACCGAACACCGCGCCTACCGAGGTGGCGGCGCCAAGGGTGCCCAATGCGGTGATCAGGCTGTTCCATTTGGTGAATACGTTGTAGGCGGGCTCCAGGTATTCGGCGAGTGAGTTCCCCAGGCCGGGGTCGACGAATTTCACCGCGCCGACCAGGTATTCCCCGCCGCTCTTGCCCTGGTCGATCACCTTCTGCCGGTCTTCCTGGTCCTTCTCGTACTGCTTGACGACGTCTTCCTTGACCTCCGCCTTGGGGTCGTCCGGCATGGGGGTGGTGTCATTGGCCTTCCGCACTTTTTCCGGGAGCTTGAGCGCGTCCACCCGGTCCTGCTGGGACACGAGCTGACGTGTGACCTCGCCGTAGAATGCGGTCCTTCCCTGATGCCCCTTGGTGACCAGGCCGTCGACGTCCACCACATCGCGCAGGACGGGCAGGTTCTTCAGCCTGGCGACGTCCGCGGTGGGATCGAGGCTGAACGGCTGACCGGCCGTGGCCGCGCCGATCCGGTCGCGCCAGGTGTTCGCGAACGGGGCATCCTTGGCCGCCAGTTCGTGTACCCCGGACCACGTGGCGGAGGCGGCCTTGGCGAAGGCCATGTCCAGGTCGAACCCCTGCTGGGCGCCCATCAAGCGTTGTTCCTTCGACTGCAGCGCCTGGGTGAGGTCCTTCCCGGTGACCACACCCAGCAGATCCGTCATGCGCGGGCCGGTGATCTCCGTCTTGGGCGCGGCATAGACGATCTTCAGCAGCCGACGCAGCACCTCGGCGTGCGACGGAGCGGCCGGGGTGTTCTGTGGCTTGGCGTCCAGGGCCGAACGCACCTTGCCGGCATGGTCGTTGACTTCGGCGGCATCGGCCGCCGGATGTCTTGCCCGCCAGTCCAATAACTCGGCGCTGGCCACCGTGTCCTTGTCATAGGCCTCACCGGCGTCCTTGGCCCGGACGGCCGCGGTGAACAGCACGCTGGACAGCTGGGCCTCGGTGAAGGTCACCGGTGGGTCGTCGGCCGCCGAAGCCGATGGCGCGGGCAGCGCGCCCACCATGAGCCCTGCGAGCAACACTCCCGTCAGACAACGCCGTCTACGCACGAGCCCCCCAGCCCAGAGAGTCCAAGCACCAGGATTGTCATGCGCATACTCGCGCAACGGCCGCCACTGCCGCCATCGGTGTTCCGCTGAGCGGACCCGCGAACAGCCGGGCGCCCGCGGCCCCCGAGCCGTCCGCGGACGTCACCCGCAAAGGGAAGCCCTCAGCCCGCAACCCGATGCAACATGGCTCACACCAATTCGGGTTGCGGTTCCCGTTGCCGCGCTGGTGCGGCCTTCGGTTCCCACCCTTTGGTGGCCCGTACATAGCCATGGACCACTGAGGCCATCGCCAGAATGAGAAGCGGTCCGAACACCCACGGATACTTGGCCATCTCCATCGGCAGATAGCGATACGACACCAAGAGCGCAGCGAAGACCGTTGCGCCGTAAGCGACCAGCTGGATTCCCGACCGATCCCAGCCCCGATCGAGCGAGCGCAGGGCTGCCTCGATCGTGAGCACAAACACCACGCCGGCAACGATATCCGTGCCGTAGTGAAAGCCGAAGCCCAGCGTTGCACCGAGCGTGGCAATCAGCCAGAACGCGCCTGCAAATCGAAGAATCCACGGACCCTTGCGGGAGTGAATGAAGATCGCAGTAGCCCATGCCGTATGCAGGCTGGGCATGCAGTTGCGTGGGGTGATCCCGTCGAATGGCATCCAGTGCGGAACATTGGCCGGCGGCGTGTCCGGCCACAGGTTGGCCACCGCCCAGTGCCCGCCGTCGGCGCCATAGGCGAAGATCGGTCCGACCACTGGGAAGATCATGTAGATGCCCGGCCCGAGGAGGCCGATCACCAGGAAGGTACGCACCAGATGATGGCCCGGGAAGCGGCGCTCGACCGCCACATTACGCAGCTGGTACAGCGCGACGACGACCGCGGCCACCGCAAGCTGACCGTAGACCCAGCCGAGGACATGGTTACCGATCGGACCGGTGGCCGTGACAATCCGCCCGGCCAGCCACGAAGGGTTGCCCAGCGCGTGATCGGCGGTTGCCACGTACTGGTCGAGCACCATCGGACGGGCCTTCGAGGTGATGAGCAGCCAGGTGTCGCCGGTCTTGCGGCCGGCCACCAGCAGCAGGCCCAACCCGATGCCCTTCAGTAGCAGGACACGTTCCCGGCCGGTGCGGCGCGTGATGGCGATGACCGCACAGCCCAAAATCACCCACAACGCACCATTGCCGAACATCATCTTGGCGCCGACCGCCCACCGCACCAGAAAGAAGGCGATGTCGATGCCGATCGCGGCCCCCGCCGCAATGAGCCGTTGCCGCCAGGTGAGCACCACCATCATCAACGCCATACTGGCGTACAACAGCGGCCCCGATTTAGGAGCGAATATGACCTCCCTGGCCTGGTTGGCAATCGGCCCCGGTAGGCCGTAGCCACGTGCGGCAATCTCCATCATGATGAGGAACCCGAGGGCCACCACACCTGACATGCCCCACAGTATCGCCCGTGGTTGACGCCACGCGGAGAATGCAATTCTGCCGTTTATTCGCGAAAACACCCGCGACGCTATAGATATCAATTACTCGACCGATTTGTTATTTGGTTGACCAGGTCACTCTTTGTGTTGGACAGCATGGTTTCCGGTGAGGGCGGACGATGAGGTTGATCATCGCGATCTCAAGTATGTTATCGGAGCGGTGCGGTGAGTCTCGCCGGTCACGGGTGGTGCGAAGGTCGGGCGACCCTGCGCTCGACGGCCCGGCGTCCCGGGGGTGACCACGAAACTCCCGACGCCGGGCGGGCATCGAGGGTGTCACGGGTCACCCAGTGGCTCCGACCTCGACATCGTCGGGGTGGTGGCGGGCAGGGCTTCGAGACGTGCCAGGGCCTGTGTGATCGTGTCCGTCCGGGGCCGGTGCGGGGGGACACACATAGGCGAGTACCGGTGCTCCGGTCACTCCTGGTCTGCGCCCTGCTCCGGTGAGTTGACCCAGCCAACCCGACGCCATCCACAACTGCCTTTCTGGGTATTCATCTTTCGCTGCCGAAAACGAGTCGATCGTGTCAGCTCGAGGGGTGCGGATATGTATGACGTGGCTATCGTAGGAGCGCGATGCGCCGGGGCTACGACAGCGATGCTGTTGGCCCGGCGCGGACATCGGGTACTGCTGTTGGACCGGGCCCGCTTTCCGCAGGACACCCTCTCCACGCTTTTCATCCACATGCGCGGCGCCGCCCTGCTGGAGCAGTGGGGAGTTCGGGAGGCGGTACTCGGCACGGGCTGTCCGCAGTTGACGAAGATGTCCTTTGCAGCCCCTGGGGTGTGTATCGAGGGACCGGTCGCCCCGCAGGGAACGGTGAACGCGGTATGTGCGCCGCGCCGGTACGCGCTGGACGCGGTGCTGGCCGAGGCGGCCGTGCGCGCCGGTGCGGAGTTTCGGCAGGGGGTGTCGGTCAACGGGTTGCACTTCCAGGACGGCACGGTGACCGCGGTGCGCCACACGTGGCGGGACGGGCGCAGGGAAGTGGTCGAGCAGGCCCGGCTGGTGATCGGCGCCGACGGGCGCAACTCCACGGTGGCGCGTTTGGCAGGCGTCCCGTACCAGCGGTGGGACGGAAGGCTGACTCGCGCCCAGTACAGCTACTGGAGCGGCATCACGGGTGAGACCGTGCGGTTGTTCGTCGGGGCCGACGTGGGTGCCGCCGTGCTGCCGACGCAGAACGGGCTGACCCTGGTGAATGTGCAGGACCCCGTCGAGGCCCCGGCCGGCCCTCGGGTTGGCCCTCGAGAGGACAGACAGCGAGGCTACCTGCGTCTGCTCGAACGGGCGTCGCCCGAGCTGCGGCAGCTGGTGGCCGACGGTCGCCAGGAGGAACGGCTGTACAGCTGCACCAATCTGCCGAACTTCTTCCGCCGCCCATGGGGGCCGGGCTGGGTGCTGGTCGGCGACGCCGCGTATCACAAAGACCCCATTGGCGCGCAGGGCATCGCCGACGCCTTCGAGCAGGCCGCTCTGCTCGACAACCACCTCGCCGACGACATCGGGGACATGGAGCGGACGCAGGGCGGACTGCGCGCATACGCCGCCGGACTTGTCGACCGCTTCACCGGGCCGTACGAGGAGAACCTACGGCACGCGCGCCTTCGGATGTCCGAGCAGGAACTGGGCTGGCTGCGCGAGCACCAGGAAGATCCGGAATTCCGGAGCGCTTTTCTGCGAAGCATCTCAGGGGGAAAATAAGCGTGCATACATACATCGGACAACAGCACAAACCGTCAGGATGCTTACAGGCTGGTGCGATTTCATTCCTCGTGTACACCCGGCGCACTTGCACGCCTCTCTCGAATTGATTACCGGCTCCCGTTTCGGGAATTTTCCCGGGTGACAGAATGCGCGAATCGAGCGCTCTTAGACGGGCGAAGCGAGGCGCACTCATCATCACGGAAAGGATCACTTCGATGGATGACGTCACGCAGGACATGTTCGAGGAGATGTCCGTTCCGGAGCCCGCGCCGGCGTTCAGCAGTTGCTGCATCGTTTCCTCCTGTGCCGTCGTGGTGGACGACGAGCAGCCCGAGTAGCCGGCCGAAGGGTGTGCCCCGGTCCTGTCCTGGACCAGGGCACACCTGCGCGTCATCCCTCCGCCCGCGCCCATGGATCAAGGTGGTGCCATGAACCCGTCCCGGGTCCCGTCTGCCACTTCCTCTCCGGAATTCACCGCCCGCCCCGATGTCCGCTTCGTCGCACGATCCGGCTGGCTCTACGTATGCGCCAGCACGGTCACTCTCCGGTTGGGCGGTGCCGTCCCGGAGCAGACCGCCGGCGAAACCGAACACATCGGCGTGGAAGCCCTGCCCGAAGCGGCGGTCGAAGGGCTACGCCGACGTCGGCTACTCGCCGAACATGGACCGGCGCCCGCCCATCCCCTCTACGACACCACGGCGGTGGCAGCGGTCGGTAACGGCGTACTGGTGGCCGGAGAAGGCCCGCTGCCCGACGCCGTCCATGCCCTGCTGACCGGGACGGGGCTCCGGGTTCACCGGTCCGCCGTCCCGAGTGTCCGGAACACCCGCATGGCGATCGTGCCGTTGTCCCTGGACGAGACCGAGCTGCGTTGCTGGGCACAGTGGCCGACTCAAGCCGGTGGCAACCGGGTCATGACGTATCTGAGCACACCCACCCGGCTGCTGTACGCCGTGCTGGAACCACCGCATACACCCTGCCCGGTGTGCCTGGTGCGGCGCCTGCGTTCCCACCACGCCTGGCAGGCCATCGCCGACCTGCCTCTTGACGTCCTCTTCGGGGCGGCTGACAACAACGCCTGGCCCACCACCGCACTCGCAGCCGCCGCACTCGCCCATGAGACCGTCAGATCGCTGTCCCATCCCGGCCCCCAGGGCCCGTCGCATCTCATCGAGTTGGACCACTCGTCGCTGGAGCGCACCCGGCATCGCCTGCTGCACACGCCCCACTGCCCCGCCTGCCCCGTGGACGCCCACCAGGCCCCCCGCAGCGCCACACCGCCCGCCCCCGGACCCGGGCGGGACGCCGGCACCGACTGGGAGCGGATGCGGAACGCGATCAGCCCGCTGACCGGGATCGTAGGCGGCCTGCGGGTGACCGAGGGCCGGCAGCCGGGCGCCACCACCCACGTCTACACCACGGGGATGCCCACTACGACGTGGTTCTCCTCCGTCAGAGCCATCCCGGAAGGCGCCGCGAGCAAGGGGAACCCGGACACCGCCCGCGTATGCGCTCTGGGAGAGACCCTGGAACGGTATGCGGCAGGCGTCTACGACCAGCGAAACCTGATGCGTGCCACGCTCGCCGCCCTGGGTGACGCGGCTGTCGACCCTCGCAGCCTGCCCTTGGGATCCGCCGCCGAGTACGCGCGACTGTCCCGCTACACTCCCTTCGATCCCGAAACCGAGATCGACTGGGTTCCGGGCGTTTCACTGACCAGCGGGCTGCGCCGCTACGTACCGGCCTGCGCCGTCTACCTACCCTACCGTTTCCCCTCCGGCCACCGTCCCTGGTTCGATCTCATCTCCAACGGACTGGCGGCCGGCCGTGACCCCGAGCATGCCGCCCTGAGCGGCCTGCTGGAACTGGTGGAGCGGGACGCGGCGGTCATTTTCTGGGCGAACCGGCTCGCTCTGCCCCGCCTGGACCTGTCCGGCCTGCGCGACGGTCAAGTCCACGACTTGGCTGCCGACTTGATCGCCACAGGTGCCCGGGTCACATGCAAGGACCTCACCACCGATCTCGGGATTCCCGCCGTCGGCGTGCAGGTGCTGACCGGAACGCCGGACCGGCCCGTCGTCGCCCATGCCGCACGTGCCGCCTTGGATCTGCACGAGGCCGTTCAGGGAGCCCTGGAAGAGGCCTGCCTGTGCCTGACCTCCATCGAGCCCATGTTGCGGAGGGACGGCGTCCCGGCCTTTGATCAAGACCTGCGCGGCGTCATGGACTTCGGCCGCTACTACTGCGCACCCGAACGGCTGGCCCACCTGCGGCTCTTCGACGACGGCCCCGCACACCCACTCGCCGCTCCCCGGACCACCCCGGTGTCCACAGGCGCGGACCTCACCGAAGCGATCGAGCGCCTGGCGCGGGCCGGCCACGAGACGATCACCGTTGACGTCACACCGGTCGACGTCGACGAATGCGGTGTCTCGGTCGTGCGCACCATTGTTCCCGGGCTGTGCCCGCTCACCCTGCGCAGGGACTTCCACCGCCGTGGCGGCCCACGGGTCTTCCAGGCGCCCGTCGCGATGGGCGCGCGCCCTGCCCCGCTGAGCGAGGACCAGCTGAACCCGATGCCGCTGCCCTTCCTGTAGACCCCTTCCCGAAGACCCGGAGTCGCACATGAGTGAGCAGCAGCACTACCGGCGCAACCCCGACCTGCTGCCCGAATGGAGCGACGGTCCCGGAATGGTCGTCCGCGACTGCCGGCAGTGGCGGATGTTCACCGTCCAGCCGGAGCTGCTGACAGCACTCTCCCACCTGGACCGCCCGCGCACCGCCGAGGACTTGCACACCCTATGGCCCCGGTCCCCGGGCCCCGAGGCAGTGGCCGCGCTCCTGGGCAAGCTCGCCCGGGCCGGTATCGTGCACCCCTGCGAGCCCGGACCGCAGGGCGACACAAGGTCTCCCGAACATGGCTCGCCAGACGGACGCACACCTTATGAGCTGGCAGTTCACCGGCAGGCGGGCACCGCAGCCGCCAGTGGGCGGGATCTACGGGCCTCACCACCCGCCCACTTGAGGCACGGCGAAGCCCTCGCCACCGTCCCCCTCCCTGAAGCCACCGACGTGCCGAGCCGTGCCCTGGCCACCGTACTGACCGAGCGGCGCAGCATCCGGGCCTTCGCCCCGCATCCCCTTTCCTTGGCCGTTCTGGCAGCTTTCCTCGACCGCGCAGCCCGGGTCCGTGGCTATCTGTCCTCGCCGGACCTGCAGCAGACGCAGCGTCCCGCGCCATCCGGAGGAGCACGCCATAGCCTGGAGACCTATCTCCTCGCCCGTGACGTGGACGGCCTGGAAGCCGGTGCCTACCACTACGACCCCTTCGCGCACACACTGAACCATCTCGCGCCTTGGAGCGAAGGCCTGACCGACCTTCAGCGCCGTCTTATCGTGGTGCCCGCCCAACTGCGGCAACCGCCTCCCATCAGCCTCTATCTCACATCCTGGGTGGCTCGCACCGGCTGGAAATACTCAGGCATGACGCTCGCAATGATCTATCGCGACACCGGTTGCCTGCTCCAGACCATGTGCCTGACCGCGACCGACCTGCGGCTGGGTGCTTGCCCCGTCGGGGCCATCGACGGTGCGCTTTCGCCGCCCTTCCTGGCGCCCTACCGGGACCGCCTGATCCACGTGGGGGGCCTGGCCCTCGGACTGCCCGCACCGGACCAACCGCCGGTTCCCGTCATCCCGCTCCAGCCCGGCATCGAGTTGCCCCGAGTTCCTTGACAGCACGGCCGACGGTCGTGTGTCAGGGGTCCGGGATGGTGTCCTCGCCTAGGGCCGCGGCCCGCAAAGCGGCCGCGAGGCGGACGACCGGTTCGGCCGGCGGCTGAGGGAGCCGGGCCAGCAACAGGCGCCGCGTCTCCTGCGGGCCGCCGCGCACCGGCAGGATGCGCACGCCGGGCGGCGCGGCGGGGGCCAGTGCGCAGGGCACCGTGGTCAGCCCGCAGCCGGCGGCGACGAAATGCAGTTTCGCCAGCCAGTCCCGGGCGGTGTGCGCGATCTCGGGCCGCTCGTCCAGACCCGGCCACACCCCCATGAGCCGGTCCGCGCCGGACGCCGAACCGGCGATCCACCGCTGCCCGCGCAGGTCGGCCACGTCGACGAACTCCCCGCGGGCCAGCGGGTGCGCCGCGGGCACGGCCAGGCACAGGGCGCGCTCGGTGAGCGTCTGCAACACCAAGGGAGGTGACTCGGCGTCCGGTGCGCGAAACGGCGGCGCCGACGACAGCAGGGCGAGATCGATGCTGCCCGCCCGCAGGGCGCGCACCAGCGCCGGGCTGCCGCCCTCACGGCTGACGACGTGCACGCCCGGGTCGCTGCGCCGCAGCGCGGCGAGGGCGCGCGGCACCAGGGTCGTACCAGCGGTGGGCACCCAGCCCAGGCACACGGTCCCGCCCTCCTCCGGCAGGCCGGACAACTCGCGGGCGGCCGCGGCGATCTCGTCGAGCACGACTGTCGCGCGGCGCATGACGACGCGGCCCGCCGAGGTGAGCCGTACGCCGTCGCGCCGTCGCTCCAGCAGTTCCGCGCCCGCCGCCCGCTCGATCGCCGCGATCTGCCGGGACACCGCCGACTGGGTATAGCCCAGCGACGCGGCGGCCGCGGTGAAGGTTCCCTGTTCGGCCACCGCGCGGAAGACGCGCAGTGCCGTCAGTGACACATCCCTGAAGTCCATGATGTTTACGCATACCATCCTGCGCTCCTTCGGCCCCCTCCTGCGCCCCGGCAGCCGGCTGCTCGTGATCGCCAGCAGTCTCGGCACCCTCGGCCACCTCGACCCACGGCTGCGCCGGCGGTTCGACGGCGCCGGCCTCGACCAGGTCGAGTACGCCGTCGAATCCTGGCGCACCGCCGTCCACAACAACACCGCCGCCGAGGCGGGTTGGCCGCGGTGGCTGAACGTGCCTTCAAAGGTGGCCCAGGTCGCCGCCGTGCGCGCGGTCGCGGCCGCACGCCGCGAGCACGACCTCGCCACCGGCATCCTGATCGCCTCCGTCTGCCCCGGCATGGTCGACACCGCCACCTCCCGGCCGTGGTTCAGCGACTACAGCCAGGCCCGGTCACCCTCCGATGCGGCCCGTGCCGTGCTCGACGTCGTGTTCGCCGAGCACGTCGACCCCGCCCTGTACGGCGAGTTGATCCGCTTCGGCACGGCCCTGGACTGGCACAGCGGCACGCCTCCGGAAGAGCAGGACCGCATGGTCAATCCCTCTGACCGGTAACGATGGCGGTTTCCTCCCGCAGACGACTTGACTCAGCCCTGGGCTACGCCGTGCCACGAACCAGGAGAACGAGGCTCTCGGTTGCGGCGAGGCGGTCCTGGGATATCTCCAGGTACTCGGGCGAGGTCGCCCACGCGGTGAACGCGTCGCGATCGGGGAAGGCCAGGAGGACGACCTTGTCCCGGTCCCACTGCCCCTCGACAACCAGCGGCTGCTCGTCGGCCGCCAGCAGCCGGCCGTCGTACCGGGTGAGCATCGTCGCGAATCGTGCCACGTAGGACTCGTAGCGGGGACGGTCGTGGATGGAGAGCTGGGCTATCGCGTAAACGGTCATGGTCATAGCGTCCTCCGGCCGATCGGGATGACGGCAGGTGGGTGTTGCCCTGGCATGGCTGCGCCGTTGCCCGGCGGCCCATCAGCATGGCCGGCGGGGTCCACGCTGCGTGTCACTATGCGATGTGCGTGCCGCCATCGACCGTCAGGGTGGTGCCGGTGATGTAGGACGCCGCGTCGGAGGCGAGGAAGACCAAAGCCGCAGCGAGCTCCTCGGGCTGCCCGATGCGGCCCGAAAGCACCCGCGGCATCATCGCCTCAAGGTAGCCCTCGGCATAGCCGTCGGTCATCGCGGAGGTGAAAAGGCCCGGCGCGAGGGCGTTCACGCGGATGCCCTTGCTGGGGGTCCACTGCTGGGCGAGATCGCGGGTGAGCCCGAGGATCCCGGCCTTCGACGCCGAGTAGGCGGCCTGCGGCAGACCGCCCGTGACCAGCGCGAGGATGCTCGAGACGTTGACGATGGCACTGCCGGGACGCATCACCGCGCCCGCGGCCTGGGCCATCCAATAGGAGCCGTTGAGATTGATGTCGATGACCTCGCGGAACTGCTCCGGTGTCTCCTCCGTCGCGGGTTGTTCACTGCTGATCCCGGCGTTGTTGACAAGAATGTCCACCCGCCCGAATGCGTGCACAGCCGCGTCGACCAGCGCACGGCAGTCCTCCGGCTTGGCAACGTCGGTACGCACCGCGACGGCCCGGCGGCCGAGCCCTTCGACGGCCGTGCGCACAGCCTCCAGCCTCTCGGTGCGCCGCGCCCCGAGCACAACATCGGCGCCGGCCTCGGCCACCGCGGTGGCGAAGGCGATACCCAGCCCGGAGGAGGCGCCGGTGACCACGGCGACGCGACCGTCGAGCCGGAAGCGATCGAGGACGCTCATGGCCGCCTGACCCTATGGGGAACCATTCTGGGCACGGCACATCTCCCGAAGTGAGTCTTGTTCGGTGCAGTCACCGGTGGTTGGCGAGGTAGCTCACCACGTCGCCGACGGTTCTCAACTCCGCGACCTGGTCGTCGGGGATCTTCACCTCGAACCTGTCCTCGACCGCCACGGTGATCTCCACCATCGACAGGGAGTCGATGTCGAGATCGTCGGTGAACGACTTCTCGGTGGTCACCTCGGCGGGGTCGAGGCCGGCGGTCTCTTCGACGATCTTGGCAATGGCGTGGAGTATGTCGGTGTTGTTCACCACGGGCTCCTCCTTCTTGGGATGGGGTCGGTGTGGCGAACCTCGGTGGGGACGTCAGAGCCCGAGGCGCCGTCGGTAGGTGAGGAGGGTGCGCAGGAAGCCGTCCAGCTGCTCCTCGGTGTGGCCCGCGTGCGGGAACAGGCGCAGTAGCGCCTGGTTGCGTGCGACGGCCGGGTAGGAGAAGACGGGTACGAGGTAGCCGTCCTCGACGAACCACTCCCGCATCTGCAGGGCGGCGGCGTCGTTCCCGATCGGCACCGAGAGCATGTACGACTCGGTCGGCGTCGTCGGCGTGCCGGCCTCGTGCATCTGCCGGCGAAGGCGGGCGGCATGCGCCAAGTAGTCGTCGACGATCCCCGGATTGCCGGCGAGGGCGTCGATCGTGCGCTCGGCGGTGTAAGCGGTGGGTGGCTGGATGGCGGCGGTGAACATCGAGGTGCCGGAGAGCAGTTCGAAGGCGTCGATGGCCACCGCCGGCCCGGCAATCGCGCCGCCTTCCAGACCGATGGCTTTCGACAGCGACACCATGACGAAGTCGGCCCGCTCCCGGATCGCAGCCGCCTCCCGGGCGTACGGACGGTTCTCGGGCCCGTAGACCATGAAGCCGTTCGCATCGTCGATCATGCTGATGGCGCCGTGACGGTCGCACTCATCGAGAATCTCCGCGATCGGCCCCATGGTGCCGTCGGCCGAATAGATGCTCTCGGCGATCACCACGGTCTTGCGGGCCCGGACCCGGTCCAGGATGCGCGCCAGGTCGGAGACGTCGTTGTGCCGGAACGCGTGGACCTTGCGGCCGTAGCCGAGTCCCTCCAGGCCCTTCCAGATGCTCCAGTGGACGTCACGGTCGACGACGAAAACGGTGTCGTGATTACGCACTTCGATCCCGGCGTCGAAGTGCGCAGAACTGCTCATGGCGTGGACGAACCCGATGTTGGCCAGGAGCCCGGTGGCGAAGCTGATGGCTCGCTCCTTGCCGGTGTGGCGGGCGATCGTCGCCTCCAGCACTTGGTGCGGGCGGCAGATCCCCTGGGTCATCCTGGATCCGCTGGTGCTCAAGCCGTGGGCGAGCGCCCCCTCTGCGAAATGACGCCGTACCGGGATGTGGCGCTCCAGATCGAGGAAGCTGATACTGGCGAAGTTCACCAGCTCGCGGCCGTTGCGGACG
The DNA here is from genome assembly GCF_054957865.1 of Streptomyces xingningensis. Classification (NCBI taxonomy): domain Bacteria; kingdom Bacillati; phylum Actinomycetota; class Actinomycetes; order Kitasatosporales; family Streptomycetaceae; genus Streptomyces; species Streptomyces xingningensis. The sequence goes on along the minus strand of NZ_JBDJPF010000040.1, from coordinate 30,049 downwards.
ATGGTCGGCCCCACAGGACCGTCCACCACCGGCGGGCGGTATGCCGTGTCGTGAGTGTTCGCCTCGACGAAAGCGGCGAAGGCCCACGGGGCCAGGCGGTCCACGGACGGTGCGGGGGCGTGGGGCGCGGTCATGGTGAGGTTTCTCCTCCACGATGGGCGCGGGGCGGTAAGGGCTCCAGGGCTGCGGCAAGGTGGCCGAGCGAGGCCGTTCCGGCCAGCTCGTCCGACGCGATCCCGGTGAAGCCGAACTCGTGAAGCAGCGCCAGTAGACGAGGGACGGCGACCAGGGTGACTCCGTGGTCGGCGAGGCAACGGTTCATGTCCACGGCACCAGGGCTGTCGAAGGAGCCGACCGGCGGACCGCCGGGTCCGACAGCGGCCACGGCGGCGGCCAGAGCCCGTTCGGCGCCCGTCGCGGCCGGACGCGACGGGACCCGCAGGGTTCCGGTGCCGCCGGTGGCGGTGCAGGACCGGTCGGGCAGACGGCCGGATTCGAGGCCGGCCGGGGACAGGACGTAGCGGCCCGGGGCCACCAGACCGGGCACTTCGCCGAGGTGGTCCAGGACATGGCGGTGCAAGTCGCCGGGGGTGACCTCAGGGGCGACGCGGGCATGCGCAAGGAGGTGCGGTTCCTCGCCTTCCCCCGCGGCGTCCCCGCTGGGCGCCACCGTCACATCGAGCACTCCGGGGTGGCCGCGTAACACGTCCTCGACCTTGGGCAAACACACCCATCCCTGCGGGGCGCGCCACCATCCGGAGGCGGCCGGGGTGAGCGAGCGTGCCGGAACCGGGCACTCGGCACCGTCGGCGAGCACGCGCAGGAAACCGCACAGACGGACGGGCAACTCCATGGCCTGCCCGGCGTCGAGCAGGTGATCCCCGACGGTCACATCGAGGGTGACGACCCCCGAGTCGCGGCCGAGGTCGACATAGAGCGTCTCGCAGGGCTCGTCGGGCGCGCTGCTGATCCAGCTGGCGGACCCGTCCGGCGGGGTGTTCTGCGCGGGGACCAGATAGTCGCGAGGCCACGAGTAGCAGTTGTACTCGATGGTGGGGACGGTCACGACACCGCGGCGACGGTCCATGCGCGCCTGGGCGGCGACCAGCTCCGCGGGGCGCCACTGACCGTGCCGGTAGGCGGCGGCGGAGGCGGCGGCGACCGAGGCGACCACCTCGCCGAACGCCGCGCCCGGGCGGAGATCGATCTGTACCGGAACCGTCAGGGCCCGGACACCGATGCTGTTCCGCAGAGCGGCCCGGGCCCGGTTGGAGACCACCACCGACGCGAGGAACCGGTGTTCGCCGGTTCGGGTGGCGACGTCGTGGGCCAGCGCCGCGAGCACCACGACCTCCGGGCTGACCCGATAACGCCGGGCGACGCGGTCGAGGTCGTCGTACGCACCCATCGAGCGGTGCTGGAGGCGGTGGCGCCCCTCGCCGTTGCCGGTCCCGCCGAACGGGGCCAGCACGCCGGTCGGGTTGCTCGCGAGACGCATGAGCCACTCACGCTCCGCTGCGCGGGCACGTTCCGGGGGCTGGGCGGCGACCGCGTCGAGCGGGTGCACGGATGCCGCCACCGGCGCGTCGCCGCCGCGCAGTTGATCGTGCAGTTGGTTGATCAGTACCGCCAGCCCCCATCCGTCGATCACCACGTGGTGGGCGGCCATCAGGACCGCACGCGGCTTTCCCGCCTCGAGCAGCACCCTGGCGAGCCAGGGCGGATTTCGCTCGGGATCGATCGGGCGGGCGGCCAGCGCTGCCGTGGCAGCCTCCAGGGTGTCGGCATCGACGGCGGGGACGTCGACATAGTCGACCGGCAGCGGGGCCCAGTCCACGCGGTGGACGTGTTGTATCGGACGGAGCGGGTCGACAGTGGTGCGCAGGGCCTCGTGGCGGGCGGTGAGGGAGGCGAGCGCCAGGTGGACGTCGGCGACGGTTGCCGGGGGCGGGACGTGGCAGTGGTCGGCGAGCGGCGTCGGGTTCACCCGCCGTGCTGAGGGAATGGTGCGCTCGAACCAGTGCCACTGCTGGACCCAGGTCAGCGGCCCGCTGCGGGTGACGGTGGCGGGGCCCGGGGCCGGTTGCGGAAGGTGGTTCACGGCCGGGACCTCATACTGCCCGGACCACGAGAGCGGCATTGTGGCCGCCGAAGCCGAACGAGTTGCTGAGAGCGATCCGCATACGGTCGTGGTGCTGCGCCTGGTGCGGAACGAAGTTGATGTCCGGGTCAATTGGCTCGGTGCAGTTGATTGTTGGCGGGACGTCTCCCGTGCGGAGGACCTGGATCGAAGCCACGAGCTCGACCGCTCCGGCGGCACCGATCATGTGCCCGGTCATCGACTTGGTGGAGCTGACCGGGATCCGGGTGACATGATCACCCAGCACCTTGTGCAGGACGGCCGCCTCGGTGGCGTCGTTCAACAGCGTTCCGGTGCCGTGCGCGTTGACGTAGTCCACGTCCGCCCCGGTTATCCCTGCGTCGCGCAGCGCCGCCTCGACGGCAAGGCACGCACCCCGTCCCTCCGGATGCGGGGCGGTCCAGTGATAGGCGTCGGAACTCGCCCCGTAACCCGCGAGTTCGGCCAAGGCCGTCGCCCCTCGCCGGTCGGCCACCTCGGCGGCCTCCAACACCACCACGGCGGCTCCCTCACTCATCACGAACCCGTCGCGATGCACATCGAACGGCCGGCACGCCGCGGTCGGGTCGTCGTTGCGCCTGGACAGCGCGCGGGCGTTGCCGCTGCCCGCGAGGTCGACGGTGGTGATGCAGGCGTCGGCGCCGCCGACGAGGACGATGTCGGCCTCCCCATTGCCGATCATGCGCATCCCCGCGCCCACCGCGTCCGCGCCGCTGGCGCACGCCGTGCTCTGGGCACGGCTGGGCCCTTGTGTGCCCAGACGCATGCTGATCTCACCGGCAGCGCTGTCCATGGCGGTCGTGACCTGGGTGAACGGGCCGATGGCCCGTGGCCCTTTGTCGCGCAGCGTGTTGGCGGCGCGGTAGATCGACCCCACCGGGCCATAGCCACTGCCGATGATCACGGCGACCCGCGGCGCCAGGCGGTCGTCGACGACGAGTCCGGCGTGCTCGCAGGCCTCCAGCGCCGCGGCAAGGGCGTACTGCGCGTACGGGTCGGCGCGACGACTGACCATCGGCGGCATGTAGCGGCCGGGTGTGAAGCCGCGGACCTGGCCGCCGATCCGGACTCCGAGACCGGTCACGTCGATCGCGTCCACGGTGTCGATGCCGCTGCGCCCGGCCAGCATCGCCGTCCATGTCTCGTCGGCACTGTGACCCAGCGGCGTCACCGCCCCGTACCCGGTGACCACCACCTGGCGTCGGGGCCGGCTGCGCCCGGCGTCACCTCGCTCTCCTGCGTCCGTCACTGGGGAACCACCCCGGCGTCGCGGAGGGACGGGAGGATGTCGTCGGAGGCGACCGGCACCATGAGCACGGCAGTGCCTCCCCGGGAGCAGAACCGTCGCGCGGCAAGGATCTCATCGGTCAGCGCGGCCTTGTCGCGCAGCACCCGACAGTGGATGTCCGACCCGTCCACCACGGGCGGCGGGGCGCCCGGCCGGGTGAAGGGGTAGCGCTCGGCGTCGAGGCCGAGGCGGGCGCGTTGGGCGTCCAGCCAGCCGTAGCCGCCGTTGCACAGCACCACGTACAGAACGCCGCCGTGGGCCGGAGCGGTGACGGCGATGTCCGCGCGGGCCGCGAGGAACGCCCCGTCCCCGATGAACGCGGTGACCTCGTGGTCCGGGGCGGCCCGCTTGACCCCGATGGCCGCGGCCGCTCCGAAGCCCAAGGGGGTTTGCTCCGACGGCACGATGGACCCGCCACCGGTGTGGAAGGGGAAGCCGTAGGACCACATGTCCTGCAGCCCGTTCTCCTGGACCAGCACGCGGGGCTCGCCGGCGGTGGCGTCGAGCGCGGCGAGCAGCTCGGCGATGCGGATCCCCGGCAGCGTCGCCGCGCGGGCCAGTTCCGCTTCCACCTCGAGCGACATGGCCTTACGGGCGACGGCGATCCGGTCCGCCCACCCCTCGGTCGCGTCCGCGTGCTCGGCCTTGCGGTCCTCGTCCAGCGCCCGCGACCAGCCGAGCACGGCGTGCCGGGCGTCTCCCAGCACGCGCGGGCCCGCGAACTCGGCCGACAGCCCGCCCGGATCGACATTGACCTGCACCACCGGGACCGGGGGCCATGGCGTTCCGCCTTCGACGACTGTCTCCTCGAGTCGCCCGGCGAGCGACACCACCAGGTCGCAGGATGACCACAGTTCACGGGCGGGGGCCGCGGCGTAGAGGCCGGCCACGCCGCAGAACAGCGGGTGGCGCTCGTCGACGGCACCGCGGCCGGACGCGGTGGTGAAGAGCGCCGCGCCGAGGAGTTCGGCGAAGCGCTCGACCACACCGTCGCCGTTGCGGTGCCGCATTCCGCCGCCCACCAGCACCACCGGCCGCCGGCTCGCGCGGATCGCCGCCAGTGCCGGTCCCGGCATCACGGGCACGGGCTCAAGGACCAGTGGTTCGGGCAGCGTTGGCTGCGGTCCGGTGACGAGGATCTCCGCCGTGCGGACGTCATCGGGTATCTCCAGGTACACGGGTCCGGGCGGCGGCCCCACGGCTCGGGTCAGCGCCGTCACCGTCGCGGGGACGACCCGGTCCGGATGCCCCACCCGGTGCGCCCATTGCACAAGGGGCGCTGTGACGGCGACCTGGTCAAGTTCCTGGAATCCGCCACTGCCCCGGCGCTGTTCGGGCACGCCGGCGGCGAGCACGAGGACCGGTGCACCGGACTCCCGCGCCTCGAGCAGCCCCGTGGCCGCGTGTGTGACAGCCGGCCCTTTGCCCAGTGCGCATACGGCGAGCCGGCCTGACTGCAGTGCGTAGCCGGTCGCCATGTACATCGCGTTGCGCTGGTCACGGCACGGCACGAGGTCCAGGCCGGCAGCGTCGAGGGCGCGAAGCAACTCCAGGTCATCGCCGGGCAGTCCGAAGCAGGTGTCCACCTCGTTCGCCACCAGCACGTCGACGATTGCGGACCATGCGTCGGCGTACCGTTTGCTCACCCGGGTCACTTCCCACCGACCGTGGTAGGGGCGGCCATCGGGAGATTCTGCGCCACGGCCTGCGAGATGAGCAGTGGTTCGGCGTGCCGCTCGCCGCCGTAGGAGATGTAGTTCGCCCTTATCCCGAATCCGCCGAACGGTCGGTTGCCGTCCTCGGCGTCGAGCAGCGTGTGGTTGACACAGGTGTGGTGGCGCTTGGCCAGAACGTCCACCGTCTCCGGATCGTTCCCGTAGACCATCGCTCCCAGCGCACGTTCGCTGAAGTAGGGGCCTGACATTCGTTCACGCAACCGCCTCGCACTGGGATAGGCCACGACGTTGAACACCGGGGCGAACATCTCATCAAGGGGGATCTTGTCATCGAAACCCCACAGCAGCATGGTCGGCTCGATCCTGCGGGACAGCAGATCGATGCGCCCGCCGTGCCGGATGTGACGCGCATGACGCACCAGGTAGTCCGAGCACTTCACCAGCGCCGAGTCGTAACAGATCGGACCGTAGTCGGCGACCGGGTCACTGTTCTGCCCGAAACGCAGCGAAGTCAGTTTGGCGGACAACAGGTTGACGAATTCCTCGGTGCGGCCCTGCGGCGCGAACACAACGTCGGGACCGAAACAGTCCTGGCCCGAGTTGTAGAGCCGGATTTTCGTGACGTCATGTACGGCGCGCGTAAGGTCGGCGTCGGGTGCGATCACGAACGGGTTGATGCCGTGACCGAAGAAGAGGAAGAGCTGGTCTTCCGCCAGCCCTTCGCGGATGGTCTCGGCATTGGAGTAATTTCCGGTGAAGACGATGAGGTCCGCCTCGCGTACCGGTCCCGTCACAAACTTACGCTGGCTGAGTTCGAAAAGCTCGATGGGTAAGCCGTGGACCGGCGCCAGCAGATCGTGCAGGCGTTGTATCTGGCTTTTGATCTCGGAGGACGGCCGGAAGGTGATGCTGTCGCTGTAAAGGGACGCCACAAGCAGGTAAAGCGCGTAGGAATAGAGCGGGATGTTGGAGGGCATGAAGACCGCGGCCCGAGGCACGCAGCCGGGCCGGACCCGGCGGATCTCCTCCTCCGCTCCGTCGAGGGTGGCGAGGAACGAACGAATCTCCGCACCGGCGGTGTGGTGGGGCGAGATTTCGGTGAGGATTTTCCTCACTGCGTCTTCGTTGTCGGCCACATACCGGCGCACTGCGCGCAGCGCATCGACACGGTTGGCGAAGGGGATGCGGTAGTCGGTCGCACTGACCGTTGAGCCGGGCGCGGTTGCGTCGGTGGTCGTGTTGTGCGACGTGGACAGCGAGGTCATGGCGATCTTCTCCAGGACGGCCAGGTCGGGCTTTCCCGTGCCCGTGAGAGGCAACGCGGGAAGCACGACGATGTGGTCGGGCTGCTCGTAGCGGGCGAGCGCAGAGCGCAGCACCCGTTTCCAGTGCGCAGGTTCGTGATCGTCCGGGTCCGCGATCACGAACACCAGACGACAGCCCAGACGGTCGTCGGGGACGGCGACGACCTCCGTCTGCGCGCCGGCCGACTCGGCCCGCTCGGCGAGGTGATCGGGATAGAGCGTGTGGCCGTCGCGGTGCACGGCGTGCTTGCGCCCGACCGGGAAGACGCGGCCGGCGTCGTCGAGCAGGCCGATGTCGCCGGTGCGGTGAACCGGACCCGAAACCGGAATGATCTCGCCGTCATCGCCCAGATGACCGGTCATCAGGCCGTCACTGCGTACGACGAGTTCGCCGAGCCGGCCGTTGGGAAGCGGCCTGCCGTGGTCGTCGTGGACTTCGACGACCACGCCGGGCAGCGGCGTGCCACAGCCGACCGGATCAGTAGGGGTCGCCAGCGCGATGTTTCCCACCTCGGTCGCCCCGTAGCCGTCGAGCAGGTGCAGGCCTGTGCGGGCGTGGAACCGGGCCGCCAGATTGCGCCCCAGCGGCGCGCCGCCCACGCACCAGGCTCGTACCGTTTTCAGCGCGTTTGCGAGAGCGGGGCGACGGTCGAGCAAGTTGAGCAGGCTGTAATAGGTCGACGGGGCCCCGTCCACGATGGAGAGTCCGTGGTTCACGCCAACCGCAAGTGCACGGTCCAGGCGCGTGGTTGGCCCGTAGACCACAAGCGTGCCTCCACCCAGCCACCAGCAGAGGACCACCGACAGACCATATTGGTGGGAGTACGGCAGGACGGGCAGGAAGACGTCGTCGGGCCGGTACCCCATGCGTTCCGCGCTGAGTACGAGGTTGTCCAGAATCGAGCGACCGGAGCGGACTATGCCTTTGGGGCTGCCTGTCGTACCCGACGACCACGAGATCGCGGCGTCCTGGCGTCGTGCCCAGGCCGCGACATCGGGCACGGCCGCCGTGTTCGAAGCGGGCCGTGGCGCCGCGGTGTCGCCCGTGCCGTCGCTGATTTCCAGCACCACGCGCGCCTGAGCGCGGATCTGTGATCGCTGTGCCGGGGTGGCTCGATGATCGGCCAGGACCACCGAAGCGTCGAGGTGAATGAGCGCGAGCAAATCGACGACCCATTCCGGGGAATTGGCCCCGCTCATCATCACCCGCGAACCGGGTTCGATGCCGCGGCGTGCAAGAAGTTCGCTGGCGCCGAATACCCGGGCCACGATTTCGTCTGTCTCCCAGCTGCGCCCCTCGGGCGAGATCAAGCGCCTGAAAATGGGCAACTCGTGCTCCTCAACGCCAGGGGGTGTTTTCAACTTCCTGGACGTACACGTTGGTAAACCCACAGTCCCGCGATAACGTCTGCTCCCGTTCAACAATATACATCTAAAACGACTATCCCATACCTGTAGAACGGTGTCGAGTACTGCAGCGGAACTCCGTGACATGCGTGGGTCGTTGAGTACGTAGTGACGGGAGAGATATGTGACGAGGCCGAGGACCGTGATGCGAAGTCCCGGGGCGGAACGTCCCGTTCGAGGGACCTGCGGCTGAATGGGGGAATCCGCGGGGATCTCTTAGGCAGGCGCCGCACGCGGCGTCACCGCACCAGTCGGAACGGAGAGCCCGATCATGCCGCGAGACCTCCCGCACTTTCCCGACTTCTCCGCCTTCATCGACAACGTGAACTCCACAAACCACGAGCAGTTCACCGCCGCCCGCCCCACAAGCGGCGTCGGGGCTCAGGGATTTGACGCGATGAGGGCGCACCTTCTGTCCTTCTATCGTGGCATCGAGGACGTGCCGCACAGCTTCGTCGACGACAACGGCCAGATCTTCGACTGCGTCCCGGTGGAGCGCCAGCCCGCACTGCGGGACACAAGGACCGTGCCGGCCGTTCCGGTCGATGCCCCGGCCGCACCCGGCCCCCGCAGCCTCCCACAAGGCCTGCCGCTACGACCGCAGTTGAGGTCCGACCGCATCGACAGGTTCGGGCACGCCATGTCGTGTCCCCCGGGCACCATCGCCCTGCGCCGGGTCACGCTGGACGAGCTGGCCCGCAGGGGCACCCTGCACAACTTCTTCCGCAAGAGCCCACTGGGCACGGGCCAACACCCGCGGCTGGGCCCGCAGATCCAGGCGGGGGTGCACAAGTACGCACACGCCTACCAGGTCACCGGCAACCTCGGCGGCCACAGCTTCATCAACGTCTGGGACCCCGGCGTCGGCGACCAGATCTTCTCGCTCTCGCAGCACTGGTACGCGGCGGGCTCACCGGTGCAGACCGCCGAATGCGGCTACCAGATCTATCCGGGGAAGTACGGCACGACACAGCCATGCCTGTTCATCTACTGGACGGCCGACGGCTATCAGAACACCGGCTGCTACAACCTCGACTGCTCCGCCTTCGTCCAGACCAACTCCGGCTGGGCCTTCGGCGGCACGCTGGCCCCGGTGAGCGTCGCGGGCGGCGCACAGTACGAGCTGGAGGTCGCCTGGTACTTCAACGGCGGCAACTGGTGGCTCTACCTCGGCGGCACCGACGCGGGCCACGCCGTGGGCTACTACCCGGGCTCCCTCTACGGCAGCGGTCCCCTCGCGAGCGGCTCGGCGTCGGACATCGACTACGGCGGCGAGGTCGTGGACAACACAGCGTGGCCCCCGATGGGCAGCGGCGCCTTCGCCGAAGCGGGCTGGCAGTACGCCGCATACCACCGCGACGTCCTGTACTACCCCACGGCAGGCGGAGCCGTGCAGGCGTCCCTGACCGCCTCCCAGCCCTCCCCCAACTGCTTCACCTGTGTGGTGAACCAAGCGGCCGACCCGTGGAACGAGTACTTCTTCTACGGCGGCCCCGGCGGGACAAGCTGCTCATGACGGCCCCGCCCCTCAACGGTCCTCATCACCCGGCGTGCCGCCCTTCACGGCACGGCGGGTGGTCGAGCGAGGTTTTCTCCGACCCTCAAGGCGATCGCGATATCCCGGAGTTCGGCCACCGCCTGCAACGCCTTCCCTTTGTCCCAATGCGGTCCACCGCCGGATTCCGGTGCGTCGTCGAGGATGCTGGACAGCGTGTTGAGCGGACAGCTCACACTGCTGGCGACCGCTGTTGTAGCTGCGGAGCGCCCGGCGCAGTTGCGTGCTCTGCTGAATCAGGCGGTCACAACTCGCGAATAGTCCGACCGCTCACGTCACTTGGCACGATACGGATCCAGAGATCACGTTTCCCGCCCGCCCAGGGCCGCGCTCCTGGTCGCTCGGCAAGGGCTCGTACCGCTTCGGGGTCGGTGATGTGGTCCGCGGTGCCCCTCACGAGGACGCTCCAGCCGTTGCTGCGGTGCTCATCGATGTGATCGGTCTCGAACACGAGCCGGGTTCCGGCGGCGACGGCTGCCGGGCCCCCCGTCTCGGTGCGGTAGACGATCGTCCGGGCGTCCACCAGGAAATTGACCGGCAGCAGCACAGGCCCGGCATCGTCCGGCAGCCCCAGACGGCCGATGCCGTGTGTGCTCAGCCTGTCCCAGCACTCGCGCTCCGACAGGCGCATAAGGACGGGGTGGGGGGCCGGCGCCTGCTGGCCGGGCGGAGCGTCACCGCGGCCTTTCAACAGCTCCTCGTACGACATCTCGAGAGCGGCGGCCAAGCGCATGACAGCGGCCGGGTCGAAGTCGCCACTGAACTTCTCAAGCTGGCGCAGATACGCGAGGGACATGCCGGCACGGCTTGCGACTTCTCCCTGTGTCATTCCGAGCTGGGCGCGCCGCAGGGCGCTCCGGGTGGCCACGGTGTCCTCGTGAGGGGAGGCACTGGCCGACTCGCCGGGCTGTGGTTCTTCGCCCTGCACAGCCACTCACCTCCGCTCGGTCGATCCGCCTGCAGACTCCTCTCCAGGGGATCAGACCGAGGGATACCGTGCCAGCGCTGGGCAGCCGACTTGGTACGCCTCAGAACTGGGGACCGACGACCGGTGGCTCTGTGGCCCTGGGCCGGTCGGGGGCGGTGATCTGGAGGTCGACGTTGACGACGCCCTCCACGGCCCGTACGAGCCGTGCCACCACCGGGACCAGTTCCCTGTCGGCCAACTGACCGGAAAGGGTGACGACGCCCTCGTCCACCTGGACCTCCAGGGTCGGCCGCCGGTTCGGGAAAAGCCGTGCGATCACTTCCTTACGAACCTCCTGGGCGATGTCCTCGTCGTCACGGAGGTACACCTTGAGCAGGTCGCTCCGGCTGACGATGCCGGCGAGTTTCCCTTCCAGGTCCACGACCGGCAGACGTTTGACGCCTTTGCGCGCCATCGCGCGTGCGGCTTCCGCGAGGGTCGCGTGTCCGTGAACGGTGATCGCCGGTGTACTCATGAGCTCCTCGGCCGTACCCGCTCCGGCCTTCGCCAGGGCGTCGAGACGGCGGAGCTGCTCGAACCGGGACGGGTCACGGTCCTTGAACTCCTCCTTCGGCAGCAGGTCCGCCTCCGAGACGACCCCGATGACCCGGCCGTCTCCCGCCAGTACGGGCACGGCGCTGACCTTCCACTCGGCGAGGGCCTTCGCGATCTCCTTGTAGAGAGCGGTGCGGCTGACGGCCACGACCGTCTGGGTCATGACGTCGCTGACGGTGCGTTGAGAGTCCTTCATCTCCGGCTCCTCATCGATGCGACCGGTACGTTCCGTTCCCGGCTCGCGCGGCGACAGCCGGTACGGCGGTTCAGCGGTGTTCAGTCATGGGGCACCAGGGCCAAGGGACACGGGGCGTGATGTACGCACGCCTGCGCCACGTTGCCCAGGTGCGGTGTCAGGAGGTGTGATCGCCTGCGTCTGCCGATCACCAGCAGATCGGCCCCGCGCGCCGAGCTCACGACAGTGCGTGCCGGGCTTGCCAGACGAATGGTCTCGGTCAGGGGCACGTTCGGATGCTTCTCCCGCCAAGGGCGCAGGGCTTCGCCGAGTTCCCGTGCGGCTCCCTGGGAGATTTTCGCGGCCACGTCGGGGTCAATGCCCCATGGATCGTATGCCTGGGCCGGCAGCGCGGGTCCGTGAACGACACGAAGGGGCGCGTCACTCGCCGCAGCAGCAGCGAAAGCGAAGTCCAGGAGGCTGTCGCAGGGGCCGTGCAGGCTGACCCCGGCCACGACTCCTCCGCCGTCGTCGGCCGCGCGCCGCTGTTCCTCCCCCGTCTGTGTACCCGTGCGCACGAAAACCATCGGCTGCTCGGCCTTGGCTGCGATCTGGTGGCTCACATCGCCGAGGAAGAAACTTTCGAAGGGTCCCACACGCCGTGAACCGAGAACGACCATGAGCGAGTCCCGCGCCGCGTGCAACAGGGCGGACTCGGGCTCCTCGGCCACAAGCTCCTCGACGACCGGCAGATCGGGGTAGCGTTCATGGATTTCGGACGCGGTCATGTCGACGGCCCGCTTGGCCCAGGAGTGCTGGTCCGTCCCGGCGGGGAAGGCCACAGGCTCCACCGCAGAACGGATCCACGCGTGCAGCAGGCGCACACCGAGCCCGCGTCGGTGGGCCTCGTCCGCCGCCCAGTGGGCAGCCGTCAAGCTCTCGGGTGACCCATCGAGCCCGACAGTGATGAGTGCTGTTCCCACCATGGTGATCACCTTCGTGACCTGCACGGCCAAGCTCCCGCGGCGACCCCGCAGAGCAGTGGGTCAGGGAGCGGGGAAGCCACCGCCCGCGTCATCTCCCGTGTACGTGATGCGCTGGTGAACCGAGACCACGCCGTCCACGGACCGGCACAGCCGCTCGATGACCGGGATCAGGCTCCTGGCCTCCACACTGCCGGTGAGGGTGACCTGTCCTTCGGAGACCTCGGCGGTCACGGCCGACGGTGCCAGGCCCAGGGTCTGCTCCAGCAGGTCGTGGTGGATCTCCTCGCGGATGGCGGCGTCGTCACGGAGAAAGACGCGCAGGAGGTCGGGCCGGCTGATGATGCCCAGGAGCTTGTCGGTCTCGTCCACCACCGGCAGTCGCTTCACGCCCTGGACCGTCATGAGACGGGCCGTCTCGACGACGTTCCACTCCGGCCGGGCGCAGACGGCGGGTGCGGACATGAGTTCCTCCGCTCGGGCGCCCTCGGCCTTGGCGCGATCCCACTTCTCGAGGTTCGGTACGGGGATGCGCCCAAAGGGATCGGGCTGGTCGGCCGACTTGCGCATCAGATCGGCCTCGGACACCACACCGATCACGCGTCCGTCGCCGTCCACGACCGGCACGGCGGTGACGTCATTCTCCGCGAGCTCCCTGACGATCTCCTTGAACGGGGTGTCCCCGCGCACCTTGATCACGTTCCGGGTCATGAGCTCGTCGACTGTTCGGTGCTGCAACATCTTCCCACTCCTTCTCCCGAAGTGCTGGGTGCCCGCAATGCCAGCCTGCCAGGCAGAGACAGCCCGGGAATGAGCCGGTCGGCCCAAGGGGGAGGGACGCTCGGCCTCTGCCATGTCCGAGCTGCGGAGAGACCATGGAAGGGATCCTGGCGACGGAACCGGACCGTCCGAAGGGAGACTCCGGTGACAGCACCATCCACCCTGGACGACGCTCGCGTGGCCGAGCTGGTGAAGGACGCGGCGACCGCTCCGTCCATGCACAACGCGCAGCCCTGGCGCTTCCACTATGCGCGGGAAAGCGGCATCTTCCAGCTGTACGCCGACTTCGAGCGGATCATGCCGCACTCCGATCCCGAGGGCCGGGCCCTGCACCTGGGGTGCGGTGCTGCACTGTTCAACCTTCGTGTCGCCATCGTGGAAGCGGGGCTGCACCCCGAGGTCACGCTCCTGCCCGACGTCTCCGATGCGACGCTGCTCGTGACCGTACGAGCGACCGCACCGAATGAGGCGGAGGATGTCGGCCTCCGGCTGCTGCATCCCGCAATCCGTGAGCGGCACACCAGCCGGTACCCGTTCTCGGAGACCGACATCCCGGAGAACCTCCGCACCGCCCTGGTGGACGCCGCCGACAGAGAAGGCGCCTCGTTGTCGTTCCCCGACTCCTGGCACCTGCGCTGGGTCCAGGAGCTCGCCGAGGAGGCCGAGGCCCGCAATCTCACCGACGGCGGCAGCGAGGAGGACCTGGCCCGCTGGACCAGGATCGGCGCCGGCGAGGCGGACACGGCGGCCGATGGTGTCCCGGAGTACGCCTTCGGGCCCCACAAGCACGACGGACGGGCACCCATGCGCGACTTCTCCGGCGGCAAGCCGACCGCCGACCTCGGGTCGACATCGTTCGAGAACAACCCCCACCTGGCCGTGCTCAGCACGTCGGACGACCACCCGCGCGACTGGCTGGTCGCCGGCCAGGCCATGGAGCGCGTCCTGCTCCTGGCCACGTCGAAGGGACTGGCCACCTCGTTCTCCACGCAAGCCCTGGAGTGGCCCGACCTGCGCTGGCCCCTGCGCGATCCCACCACCGGTACGGGCCACGTGCAGATGATCCTCCGCCTCGGCTACGGGCCACGAGGCCCGGTCACGCCCCGGCGCCCCGTCCGCGACGTGCTCGTCATCGAGCCGTAGACAGACCAATCCGCGGCTCGCTCGACGTCGCGCGATGCCGGATCGGCATCCCAGGGAGTGATGATCATGCATGCGTGTCTGGGTGACCACCTCACCGTCAAAAGTCCGACGACAGGAGCGACGAAACGAGACGGAGAGATCGTCGGCCTTCACCACTCCGACGGCACGCCTCCGTACGACGTGCGGTGGTCGGACAACGACAGGGTGACGTTGGTGTACCCGGGACCCGACGCCCACGTCCACCATCCGGAGCGCAAGCCCTCGGCGGGGCACTCCGAGCAGCGGAAAGGGACGCCGTCGAGGGACACGACACACCGCTGTCAGAGGTAGGAGCCTCGGTTGGCCGATTGGCCATGTCACGCTGAGGTCCATACGCACGGTCCTCCAGGGCACCACCACCGAGACACCGGGGTGCCCCGATCACGGAAGTGGCCGACCGACGATCCGTCAGTCCCATCGTGTCGGCCCAGTGGTGTCTGTACGAGGATTGGCCCGCTGCTACCGGGTCACCTGCAACGCAGTCGACACGACCCTCGGGGCTTCCTTGACGCCACGCTGACTGAGGACCTGGACACGCACCCTGATGAGAGGCTGAGGCCATGTCGGACGAGGCCAGTTCGACGGGTGCGGAGGACCGCCCGCACGCGTCGGGGGCCTCCGACCGGATCCCGCCCGGCTTCCGCTCGGGGCTGACGAAGGGCATGGATACTGTGGCGACGTGGTCGGGCTCGGTGCCGGCGGCGGGCGGGGTGGCGCCGACCTCGTCTTCGGCTGGTTCGTGCTCTTCATCGTGGTCCACGTGAGCCTGGTCTTCACCACCGGTCTGCTCACCAACCTCAACCACAGATCATCGCCGGATGGGCCGCGGCGACACCGTTCACCCTGCGCCATCCCCGGGTCGTGCAGCGCGTCGGATACGCCCTCATCGGCGGCGTGCAACGCTGGTTCGAGCATGTGGACGCACGCCCCGGTGCCTACACAGCCAAAGACATCTCCCCCTACTTCTGGCACAACGGCCGCTACCCCGACTCCGCCGAGTACAAGGCCCTGCAGGCGGGCGACTTCGCCGGCTACCAGCTGCACATCGGGGGCCTGGTCGCCCACCCGGTCGAGCTGTCCCTCGACGACCTGCGGAAACTGCCCGTCCATGAGCAGATCACGCAGCACTTCTGCATCCAGGGATGGTCGGGAGTCGCCAAGTGGACGGGCGTCTCCATGTCCACGATCCTCGGCCTGGTCACGCCCGATCCGCAGGCCAGGTGGGTGGTGTTCTACTCCTTGGGGGAAGGCGCCGACGGCGGTACCTACTACGACGCCCATCCCGTCGAGCACATGCACAGCAGGCTCACCATGCTCGCCTACGGCATGAACGACCAGGCACTGCCGTTCGGCCACGGCGCCCCGCTGCGGCTGCGCAACGAGATCGAACTCGGCTTCAAGCAGGTCAAATGGATCAAGGCGATCGAGTTCGTCGCCGACTTCTCCGACATCGGCAGCGGATTCGGCGGCTACAACGAGGACCACGAGTTCTTCGGTTACCGACAGTCCCTCTGACACTGATGTCCCATGAGGCCGGCTCGACGACGAGGACCGCCGTCCTCGCCTCGGCCCTCACTCCTTGTGGGGAACGACAGCGACCGGGCAGGACGAGTGGTGCAGCGCGGTGTGGCTGACCCGGCCCAGCTGCAGCCCGAAGTGCCCTTGCCGCCGGGTGGCGCCGAGGACCAGGAGATCGGCTTCGGCCGTTGGCCCGAGCAGCACCTTGTGGGCGGCCCCTTCGAACGCGGTGCGCCGAACGGTGACCTCCGGGTACTCGCTCCGGGCATCGCTCAGCACCTCGTCGAGGACAGCAGTGGCCGCCTCTTCGTAGGCGCGGGCGGTGTCATTCAGAACAGCCAGGGGATCCGTGGGCCGCTGGAGGCAGCGCCAGGCCCGAACCGCCTGGAGCTCGCATCCGCGGGCCTCCGCCTCGCGCAGGGCGAAGCGCACGGCGGTCGCCGCCTCGTCGGCCTCGCCGACTCCGACGACGACCCTGCCGTTCATGCCTCGGATGTTGCGCTCCTCTCCCCTTACGACGGTGACGGGACAGTGGGCGCGGCCGGCCACGGCAAGGCTCACCGAGCCCAGCAACAGCTCCTTGACGATGCCGCGCCCCGAGGAGCCGGTCACCAGCGCGGCGGCCTCGTGCGACTCCTCCAGAAGGGCGGCCACGGCGTCTTCGGGCACCACAGTGGTGTGGATCTTCAGCTCTGGGGCGCGCTGACGGGCTCGCTGCCCGGCCGAGCCGATGATGCGCTCGGTCATGACCTCGTCGGCCGGTCGTTCGCCACTGAAGGACGGCACCGCGCCTTCGTAGCGCTCCCAAAGCGACGCGTACACGATGCGCAGGGACAGGCCGAGACGGAGCGCCTCGTCCACTGCCCAGTCCAGGGCTTCCAGGCTGTCGTCGGAACCGTCGACGCCTACGACCAGGGAACGTTCCATTGTTCCCACCGCCTTGTGCACGAAGGTCAGTCAGCGCGGATCAGTCGGTGCGCCGAACGGGCACGGTGCGAGTAGCCGGTTCCTCCTTGACCACGCGGGGGACGGTGACCGTGAGGACGCCGTCCCGGTACTCGGCTGTGAGGCCGTCCTCCGGGATCGGGAACGGCAGCCGGACCGACCGCGCGAACGAGCCGTAGCGGAACTCCGAGTGTCGTTTGTCTTCCTTGCTCTCGGAGTGCTCCGCCAGGACCGTGAGGGTGTCACCCTCGACCGTGATCTTGATGTCCTTCTCAGGGTCCATACCGGGCAGCTCTGCACGCAGCACGTACGTCGCGCCACTGTCCATGACCTCGATCGGAATCAGGTGCGCATCCCGTGCTCCCCATACCACTGGTACGTCGGGGAAGCCCGATCCGAGCCACTCGAACAGTTCCGGGAGCCCTGACCGGTGCCTGGATATCGATGAGCCGGCCATGACGGCCTCCTTCCCAACGGCATCACACCGTCCGTTCCCCCCTTCCCCTCCACGATCCCGCGCAGGCACGCTCGCGCCATGGGTCACCCGGCCCTCTGGTCAGGGCCGGGTGGGGCAGGTGGCGAGGGTGCCCGCCGTACCCGGCCCGCCGCCTACTGGGCCAATTCTGCCGCGTGGTCGGGCACGTACGTCTGCTGGTTCCGAGGAGGCCGTCGGTATCCGGTGGCTGCCGGGCGGGGCGGCAGTTCGAGGACGGGCCCGGGAACCTCGTGGTACGGCACCGTGGACAGCAGGTGGGCGATCATGTTGATGCGGGCCGAGCGTTTGTCGTCGCTCTCGACGACGTACCAGGGCGCTTCGGGGGTGTCGGTATGCGTGAACATTTCGTCCTTGGCCCGTGAGTACGCCTCCCAGTGGGTGATCGACTCCAGGTCCATGGCCGACAGTTTCCAGCGGCGCGTCGGGTCGCTCAGTCGCTCGCGGAACCGCTGTTCCTGCACGGTGTCGCTTACCGAGAACCAGTATTTGCGCAACAGGATCCCGTCTTCGGTCAGGAGTCGTTCGAAGGCGGGGCACTGGCGGAGGAAGCGTTCGTATTCCGCTTGGGTGCAGAAGTTCATGACGTGCTCGACCCCCGCGCGGTTGTACCAGCTGCGGTCGAACAGGACGATCTCTCCAGCAGCCGGCAGGTGTGCGACGTAGCGCTGGAAGTACCACTGCGTGCGTTCGCGCTCGGTCGGGATGGGCAAGGCGGCGATCCGGGCGACACGTGGATTCAGGCGCTCGGTGACCCGCTTGATCGTGCTCCCCTTGCCCGCCGCGTCCCGCCCTTCGAAGACGACGACGAGCCGCTTGCCCTCAGCCCGCACCCACTCCTGGAGTCGGACCAGTTCCACCTGGAGCCGCAGCAGCTCCCGCTCGTACACCGAGCGTGGCAGGCGCCTCGGCCGATTGCTGTCGGTCACTGCCCTCTCCTCCCATGCGCCTCTCAACGCTACGGCCCGTGCCGGCCTGGCCGACCGTGGAGGGACCGAACGGTCCCCACCGCCCTCCGATCGGCCCTGGCGGCTCCCTCACGGGCGGGTCAGGCTGGAACGGAGTCGCGGCAAGGACCCGTCCGACGCTTCGGAGGCAGTCATGCAGGACGTCACAACGCCGGCACCGGCCACCGGTCCCACCGAGGAGGAGCTGCGGGCGCTGGACGCCCACTGGCGCGCCGCGAACTACCTGGCCGTCGGGCAGATCTACCTGATGGGCAACCCGCTGCTGACAGAGCCGCTGCGCCCCGAGCACGTCAAGCCCCGGCTGCTGGGCCACTGGGGCACCTCGCCCGGCCTGAACCTCGTCCACACCCACCTCAACCGGGTCATCCGCGCCCGTGACCTGGACGCCCTGTGCATCTGGGGCCCCGGACACGGCGGGCCGGCGGTACTGGCGAACTCCTGGCTGGAAGGCACGTACTCCGAGACGTACCCCGACGTCAGCCGCGACGCGGCAGGTATGGAGCGGCTGTTCCGGCAGTTCTCCTTCCCCGGCGGCGTCCCCAGCCACGTCGCCCCCGAGACCCCCGGCTCGATCCACGAGGGCGGCGAACTGGGCTACTCCCTCTCCCACGCCTACGGAGCCGCCTTCGACAATCCGGACCTCGTGGTCACGTGCGTCATCGGCGACGGCGAGGCCGAGACCGGACCGCTGGCCGCCTCCTGGCACTCGAACAAGTTCCTCGACCCGGTCCACGACGGCGCGGTCCTGCCCGTCCTGCACCTCAACGGCTACAAGATCGCCAACCCGACCGTGCTGTCCCGCCTCCCCGGGCCCGAGCTGGACGACCTGCTGCGCGGCTACGGGCACGAACCGCTCCACGTCACCGGACACGACCCGATGACCGTGCACCGGGCCATGGCCACTGCCATGGACACCGCGCTCGACCGCATCGCTCTGCTCCAGCGCACCGCCCGGGAGGAGGCCATCGCCGAACGCCCCCGCTGGCCGATGATCGTGCTGCGCACGCCCAAAGGCTGGACCGGCCCCGCCGAGGTGGACGGCGTCCCCGTCGAAGGCACGTGGCGTGCCCACCAGGTCCCGCTGGCGGGCATGCGCGACAACCCCGAGCATCTGCGGCAGTTGGAGGCATGGCTGCGCTCGTACCGCCCACAGGAGCTCTTCGACGAGCACGGCCGGCCCCGGCCCGAGGTGCTGTCCTGCATCCCCGACGGCACCCGCAGGCTCGGCGCGACACCCCACGCCAACGGCGGACTGCTGCTGCGCGAGCTGCCCATCCCGCCTCTGGAACGGTTCGCCGTACCCGTCGACAAGCCCGGCGCCACCCTGCACGAACCCACCCGCATCCTGGGCGACTTGCTCGAGGATGTCATGGAAGCCACGAGCGAACGCCGCGACTTCCGCCTCGTCGGCCCGGACGAGACCGCCTCCAACCGGCTCCAGGCCGTCTACCGGGCCAGCGGCAAGGCCTGGCAGGCCACCGCCCTCCCCACCGACGAACACCTGGACCGGCACGGCCGTGTCATGGAGATCCTCTCCGAACACACCTGCCAGGGCTGGCTGGAGGGATATCTGCTCACCGGCCGCCACGGCCTGTTCTCCTGCTACGAGGCGTTCGTCCACATCGTCGACTCCATGGTCAACCAGCACATCAAATGGCTGCGCGTTTCCCGCCGCCTCCCCTGGCGCCGCCCCATCGCCTCCCTCAACTACCTCCTCACCTCGCACGTCTGGCGCCAGGACCACAACGGCTTCTCCCACCAGGACCCCGGCTTCATCGACCACATCCTCAACAAGAGCCCCGAAGCCGTACGGGTCTACCTCCCGCCGGACACCAACACCCTGTTGTCCGTGGCCGATCACGTGCTGCGCAGCCGCGACTACGTCAACGTCATCGTCGCCGGCAAGCAGCCCAGCTTCGACTGGCTGAGCCTGGAGCAGGCACGGGCCCACTGCGCCCGGGGCGCCGGTATCTGGCCCTGGGCCGGCACCGAGGACGGCACCCGGGAACCCGACGTCATCCTCGCCTGCGCCGGCGACGTACCCACCCAGGAGGTCCTGGCCACTGCCCAGATCATCCGGAACAGCCTCCCTGGCCTGTCCCTGCGCGTCGTCAATGTCGTCGACCTGGCGCGGCTGTTGCCGACGGAGGAGCATCCCCACGGCATGTCCGACGCCGAGTACGACGCCCTGTTCACTCAGGACAAGCCGGTCATCTTCGCTTACCACGGCTACCCCTGGCTCATCCACCGCCTCGCCTACCGCCGCACCGGCCACGCCCATCTGCATGTCCGCGGCTACAAGGAGATCGGCACCACCACCACGCCCTTCGACATGGTCGTACGCAACGACCTCGACCGCTATCGCCTCGTCATGGACGTCATCGACCGCGTCCCCGGCCTCTCCGTCCGCGCCGCCACGCTGCGGCAGACCATGGAGGACACCCGCACCCGCCACCACGCGTGGATTCGGGAACACGGAACCGACCTCCCGGAAGTCGCCGACTGGACCTGGTCGGGGTGACGACCATAGCTATTCGGCAGCCGTTCGACGCGTTGCCATCCCCGGCAGGGAGCACGAGCACCCAGCCGGGGATCACGGTTGCTGTCCCGTCTCACGCGAGCTGCCCCGATGTCACTGGACCTGAGCAGGTCTGAAGGGCGGTGTCAGTGGAGCTGCTCCGTGCCCGCGTTCGGTGGGCGGGGCGTCGACGTTGCCGGGAGCCATCGCCTCGGATCCTGGGGCAAGTCAGGTCGATCGGCGGTGCTGGCCGCCGCAACTATGAGCGCCGCTACGACGGCGATCGCCCACGGTGGCAGGATCTCAGGGAGTAGCGGCCCGACGTAGGGGATCGTTGCGAGCAGTCGGCGCGCTGTGCTCCGTGAGCGCGCTCCGCACGTCGGTATCCATTTCTTCCTGGCGGGTGTCATGGCCTTGGTCAGCCTCGCATTTCGTGTGCTTCGCCTTCGTGTCTCGTCAGGACACCAGGGCGGGAGCAGTCCCGCAGGGCTCACAAGGGGGGCTCACGGATCGCGGCGGGCGTTGACGTCAACATCCTGCAGTTAGGCTGGAGTTGGCGCTACGGTTGACTGGGAACGGAGCGTGAGATTGTGACGGCGGGAAGGGCCTCCGGCCGCGGAGCAAACGCTCATCTGGACAAGCTGATCGCGGAGTCCGGCATCAGCCACAAGCGGCTGGCACACCGGCTGAACGAGCTCTGCCTGGCCGAGGGCATCGCCAGCGAATACACGCACACTTCCGTGGCCAACTGGTCCCGCCGGGGCATGCAGCCGAGGTGGCCGGTGCCCCAGCACATCTGCACCGCGCTCGCCGAATGCCTCGGGCGGGCCGTGAGCCTGGCCGACATCGGTATGGAATCGGCGCATGACGACCGCGCGATCGGCCTCGCCTTTCCGCGAGACCAACGGCAGGCGCTCACCGAAACGGCCTTGTATTGGAGCACCGTGAACCGACGCAACTTCTTGGCCGCGGCTTCTTTTGCCGCCTCAGCCTTCTCCGAACCGGTGACCCGCTGGCTGATCAGCCCCACTGAGCCCATGAAGCCGTCATCCGGGGCCTATATCCTCGGCCGCGCGCACATCGAAGAGATCCGCGCAGCGGCCGACAACGCACGGACGTGGGACTCGCGGTTCGGCGGAGCCCTGTGGAAGTCCCATTCACTCACCGAGTACCTGGACGAGCGCGTCACACCGCTGCTGCGCACCCGGTACTCAGAGCGGGATGGCTGTGACCTGTTCTCCGTGACCGCCGAGGTGGCCCGCCTGGCCGGCTGGACGGCGTTCGACGCCAACCAGCACCAGACCGCGCAGCGCCACTACATCCAGGCCTTGCGGCTGGCCAAGGCCGCGGGCGACATCCACCTGGGCTCGTACATCCTGGCCACGATGGCCATGCAATCCATGATGCGCGGGTTCGCCTCGCAGGCCATCGACATGGCCCAGGGGGCATACGAGCGGGTACCGGCCGCCGACCCCCGGGTGCTCGGCTTCGCCAAGCTGATCGAGGCACGCGCGCACGCACGGGATGGGGACGCACGCTCGGCCTGCGCCTGCCTTGCCGCTGCCGAACAGCTTCAGGAACGCGGGCAGGCCGAAGGCACGGGTGAACGGCCCTGGATCGACTTCTTCACCCGGCAGCGTGTCGTCACGGATGCCACGGAGATCTTCCGCGACCTGGGGCGCCCGAAGTCCGTCTTCGCGTGGCACGCCCTGGGAGCAATGCCCGGGGACGCGTTCGCCAGGTCCAGGGGTATCCGGCTGTCCGTCCTGGCCACGGCCTACGCCCAGCAGGGGAACCTGGACGCCGCCCTGTCCCTCGGGCAGGAATCACTCCAGATCTTCTCCCGGCTTCAGACCGCACGCGGCCTCGACTACATCAAGATCTTCACCAGCGCGCTCCGCCCTTGGCGCCGCGAGCACTCCGTCTTGACCTACATGAGCCAGGTCAGGGCACTGACGTCCAGTTTCCCCGCCTAACACACGTCGAGGTGCGGCCCCAGGCAGGACCGCAGTCGGCGAGGAAAGTGCCCTGGTCTTACCGCGGTTGCCTACTACAGCCGTATTCCGGCTAGCCCGCTCCGCCAGGGCGCCTTCCGTGTCGCTTTCCATAAGTACCATCTGCGGCAGGCGCTGTAGGAGCAAGTCAGGCAGCTCTGACCATCTCCGTACGGCTCACCCGGAGCCCTGCACAAGGGCTCACGCCCCGCCGCTGCCGAGATGGCCACCGGCACGGTCGGCATGGCAGGCACCAAGTGGTGACGCGATAGCCGGTGACCACGACGCTCCACCCGGTCCGTTCCGCCATGCCGAACTCATCGGCCTCGTATGCCACCACCGCTCCGTCCTGAGCCGGGCCGAGCAACGCGGCGCCATGGTGAGCCCGGATGATGATGATGCGGTCGTCGAGGAGGACATGACGTCGGCCACCGGGACCGGGCGCACCGCATCCGTACAGCCGTGGCCGGGCTGCCCGGGCTGGAACTGTGCGGCCCGCCGGACGCTCGATGCCCCAGGGAACTGACGCCGCTTCGGCCCCCACCGGCCCCCGCATGGGACGTTCGGCCCCGTGACCCCGCTCAGCCGGGCGCCCGACCGTGGGGACAGCACGCCAAGTCGGATGCCGTCGTCTGGGAGGCAAATGATGAACGCGCGAGGCACGCCGCATGCGCGTGGGCCGGTTCCGTACTCCTTTCGGCGGCGGGCGGTCAATCCGCTGCGGCGCCCTTCCGACCGGTGTCAGGCATGGCTCGAAGCCGGCCTGCTCCTCCTCCTGATCCTCGCCCTGCCGACCGTCACGCCCGCAGTCGCCAAAGACGTGCACGAGTCCCAGATGCACACCCTCCATAAGGAATCAGAGCAAAGGCATCAGATCACCGTCCGTCTGATCGGGGACGCGGCCGACACCTCCCCCTCCAAGGACGACATGCAACGGGCGCCTGTGCGCTGGACCGGCACAAAAGGCAAGGAACGGACAGGCGTTGCCGATGTCCCTGAGGGCTCGGCCAAGGGCGAGGAAGTCCTGGTCTGGGTGGACCGGGAGGAGAAGCTTACGAAACCGCCGATGCGTCAGGAAGATGTCGTGGCGGTCGCCTGGCTCGCCGGTGGCATGACGGCCGTAGGTCTCCTCGTGGTGTTCTTCGGTGCGCGGGCGGCACTCATCGCGGCGCTGGACCGCAAGCGGTACACCCGGTGGGAGGCGGAGTGGGAGGTGGTGGAGCCACGGTGGTCGCGGAAGCCGTACCGATGATGGACCACGGCATCCGCGGCCGAGCAGGCCAGTGGTCCAACCACCCGCTCCAAAGGGTCCGTTCGGCCCATGACACAGCTCCCTGGACAAACAGGATCGAAGCAGCGCGAACAACACGGCGGAGGCGTCGGGGCTCGTACGCCCCGGGGACGCCACCGCTCAGCCGCCGATTGCTGGACAGGCTTTCCCAAGCCTGTCCAGCAATCGAGGGCAGGGCCGTCAATTGACGGCCGCGCCAAGGATCATGAAGCCTGCAACGGCCGCCAACAGGATGCCCATCAGCGGTGCCATGAACCGCAGGTACCGGTCGTAGCGCACCTTGGACAAGGCCAGGCCGCCCATGACGACGGCGGAGGTCGGGGTGATGAGGTTTACCCAGCCGGAGGCGGACTGGTAGGCGGTGACCACCAGGGCCCGGCTGACGCCGGCGAAGTCGGCGAGCGGGGCGAGGATGGGCATGGCCAGGGCCGCGTGCCCGGATGAGGAGGGCACGAAGAACGCCAGGGGGATGTTCACCAGGAACATCAGCACGGTGAAGAACCCGGAGGACGTCCCGGAGACGGCGCTGTGCAGAGCGTGGAGGATGGTGTCGGTGATGCTGGCGTTGTTCATGATGACGGTGACCCCACGGGCCAGCATGATGATCATTGCTGCCCCGATGAAGTCCCCCGCGCCTGCCACGATGGCGCTGGTCGTGCCCTTCTCGCCGAGTCCGGCGATGAGACCGACCGCGATGGCCGCCACGATGAACAGGGCTGCCAGTTCGGGGAAGTACCAGCCCAGGGTGGGCAGGAAGGTGATGTGCAGGTCGGCCCAGGGGATCACGGCGAAGATCATGAAGAGGAAGGTCGCGGCGAAGAGGGCCAGCACGACGCGCTGCCGTACGGTCAGGGGTCCGGCAGTCGAGCCCTCGTGTCTGAGCTCGTCGTCCTCCGGCACCGGAGCCACCAGGGAGCGGTCGGAGTCCGCGAGAACCCGGTTGGCATAGCGCACCAGATACAGGGCGGCCAGCGCCGTCAGCACCGCCCACATCAGCAGCCGGAGCACGATGCCGTCACCGGTGCCGATGCCGGCGCTGTCGGAGGCCACGCCGGTGGCGAAGGGGTTCACGGTGGAGGCGAGGGTGCCCACCCCGGCGCCGACCATGATCACTGCGGCGCCGACCATCCGGTCGTAGCCCAGCTTGAGCATCAGCGGGATCATCAGTCCGTAGAAGCCCAGCGTCTCCTCGGCCATGCCGTAGGTGGTGCCGCCCAGGGAGAACAGGGCCAGCAGCACCACCAGCAGAAGTGTCCGGTGCTGCCGGAGCCGTTCGGCGAGGCGGGCCACCCCTGAGGTCAGGGCGCCGGTCCGCAGGGTGACGGTGATGAAGGCGCCCACGGCGAGGACGAACAGGAACACTCCCGCCGCTCCGAAGAACGCACCGTCGCCGCCGGGCGCAGTGAGCCCGGAGTGTGCGTCGGTGACCCCGTACAGCCCGTTGACGGGAGAGAGGAAGAGGTCCTTGAGCCGACTCCCGAACCCGGTGGCCAGTTTGACCGAGTGATAGGTGTCCGGAACCGGGCTGCCGTCCTTGGTGTCATACCTCCCGGCGGGGATGACGAAGGTCAGGGCCCAGACGGCGAGGGTGACGGCGGCCAGCACGGTGAAGGCGGAGGGAAATCTGAAGGTCCTCCGCCGGGCCGGCCCGGCCGGTTCCGGCGCGCTGCCGGACTCCGGGGTGGCGGACGGGGTGGCGTGTGTGGTCATGGCCGGTCCTGCGGTCCGTCGGTGCCGTCCTCGAAGGGGCGGCCGCTGGGGGTGACGACCGTGCCCGCGGTGCCGTCGAGGATGGCTTGCGCATCGCCGAGGGCACCGATGGCGGCCATGCCTCCGGTGAGTTCCACGAACCGGCAAACCGCCTCCACCTTGGGCCCCATGGAACCGGCCGGGAACCGCTCGGCACGCAACTGCCCGGGAGTGGTGTGCCCGATGGGCTCCACGTCCGGGGTTCCGTAACTCCGCATCACCTGGGGCACATCCGTGAGCAGCAGCAGCGCGTCGGCATCGAGTGCCTCGGCGAGCAGGGCGGCGGTCAGGTCCTTGTCGACGACGGCTTCCACTCCGGTGAGTTGGCCGGTTTCGTCGCGGATGACGGGGACGCCGCCGCCTCCGGCGCAGACCGCGACCGCACCGGAGTCGAGCAGCAGGCGGATCAGCCGGGTCTCGACGACGCGTTGCGGGTCGGGGGACGGCACGACGCGGCGCCAGTGCGGACCGTCCTGCCTGACCGTCCAGCCGCGCTCGGCGGCGAGCCGTTCGGCTTCCTCCTGTTCGTAGACCGGGCCCACGAACTTGGTGGGGTGGCCGAACGCGGGGTCGGCGGCGGAGACGAGCGTCTGGTTGAGCAGGGCGCAGACCTGGCGATTGGGCAGGGCGTTCTGGAGCGACTGGAGCAGCCAGTAGCCGATCATGCCCTGGGTCTCGGCGCCGAGGACGTCGAAGGGGTAGGGCGAGGTGAGGCTCCGGTCGGCGGCGCTCTGGAGGGCGAGCAGGCCGACCTGCGGCCCGTTGCCATGGGTGATCACCAGTTCGTGCCGGTGGGCGAGGGGGGCCAGGGCGGCCACGGCCGCCCTGACGTTGGCGTGCTGCACGGCTGCGTCCGGACGGTCTCCCCTGCGGAGCAGGGCATTGCCGCCGAGCGCGACGACGACGCGCATGACTTCTCCCGAGATTCAGTCGCCGAGCGTGGCGACGAGGACGGCCTTGATGGTGTGCAGCCGGTTCTCGGCCTGGTCGAAGACGATGGAGTGCGCGGACTCGAAGACCTCGTCGGTGACTTCGAGGGCGGTCAGACCGGTCCGGGCCAGCACCGCCGCTCCCACGGTGGTCTCGCTGTCGTGGAAGGCCGGCAGGCAGTGCATGAACTTCACCCGGGGATTGCCCGTGGCCTTGAGCGTGTCCGCGGTCACCTGGTACGGCTTGAGCAGGGCGATCCGCTCGTCCCAGATCTCCTTCGGCTCGCCCATGGAGACCCAGACATCGGTGTAAAGGAAGTCCGCGCCCGCCACCCCTTCGGTGACATCGTCCGTGAGCGTGATCCGCGCACCGGTGGACTCCGCGAGCCGCCGGGCCTCCTTGACCACCTCGGGCGCGTTCCGCAGGCTTTCGGGGCCGACCATGCGGACGTCCATGCCGAGCATCGCGCCCATGACCAGCAGGGAGTTGCCCACGTTGTTGCGGGCGTCGCCGAGGTAGGCGAAGGAGATGTCGTGCAGGGGCTTGTCGGTGTTCTCCCACATCGTCAGGGCGTCGGCGAGGGACTGGGTGGGGTGCCATTCGTCCGTCAGGCCGTTCCACACCGGGACGCCGGAGTAGTCGGACAGATCCTCGACGATGCGCTGGCTGCTGCCCCGGTACTCGATGCCGTCGTAGAGACGGCCGAGGACGCGGGCGGTGTCCTTGATGGACTCCTTGTGGCCGATCTGCGCGCCCGCCGGGTCCAAGTACGTGACGTGCGCGCCCTGTTGGTGGGCAGCGGTCTCGAAGGCGCAGCGGGTGCGGGTGGAGGTCTTCTCGAAGATCAGGGCGATGTTCTTGCCGCGCAGGCGCTGTTGTTCGGTGCCCGTGTTGCGGGCGGACTTCAGCTGGGCGGACAGGTCGAGCAGGAAGCGGAACTCGCCGGGAGTGAGGTCGAGTTCCTTGAGGAAGCTGCGGTGTCGCAGGTTGAGGGCCATGGTGACGTACTCCTCCGCTGATCGGGAATTGACGAGCGTCAGGCGGCGGCGCGCTCGACGGGGCAGCTCATGCAGCGCGGACCGCCGCGCCCCCGGCCGAGCTCGCTGCCGCGGATCGTGATGACCTCGATACCGTTGCGGCGCAGATGGGTGTTGGTGGTCACATTGCGCTCGTAGGCGACGACGACGCCGGGTTCGACGGCCAGGACGTTGCAGCCGTCGTCCCACTGCTCCCGCTCGGCGGAGTGGACGTCCTGGGTCGCCGAGTGGACGGTGACCGACGCCAGTCCGAGCGCGTCGGCGATGGCGTGGTGCATGTCCTCCGGCGCATGGTCGGTGATCACCAGCTTGTCGCCGTCCGTTCCCGGCTCGATGGTGCAGGACGGCAGCATGCCGAGCCCGGCGTACTGGGTGAAGGTGTCACCACTCACCATGGTCATCACGGTGTCGAGGTGCATGAAGCTTCGCCTCTTGGGCATCTCCAGGGCCACCACGCGGCGTGCGGAGCCGGCGGCGAACATCCGCAGGGCCAGCGCCTCGACGGCCTGTGGCGTGGTGCGCTCGCTCATGCCCACCAGGACCGCGCCGTTCCCGATGACCAGGACGTCGCCGCCTTCGATGGTGGACGGGTGGTCCGCCTGGCCGCCGGACCACAGGTGGTACTCCTGCTTCTCGAAGAGCGGGTGGTGCCGGTAGACGGCCTCGAAGTGGACGGTCTCCCGGCGGCGTGCCCGCTTCTTCATCGGGTTCACGCTCACCCCGTCGTACACCCAGCAGGAGGTGTCTCGGGTGAAGAGGTGGTTGGGGAGCGGGGCCAGGACGAAGTCGTCGGGGGCCATGGTGTGCAGCCGTACGCTGTGGAGCGCGCCGAGGTGGTGTGTCAGCTCGCGCTTGGTCATCCCGCCGATCAGATAGCCCGTCAGCTCGGTGGGCTCCATGGCGTCGAAGACGGCCCGCATCCGGTCGGTGGCGAGGGGGCCGAAGTCCCGCTCGTCGAAGACACGGTCGTGGACGAGCGTGCGGGCGGCGGGCTTGGCCAGGGTCTCGGTGAGCAGGTCGGCCAGGTAATGGACCTGTACGCCGCGGTCCCGCAGGGTGTCGGCGAAGGCGTCATGCTCCTCCCTCGCCCGCTTGACCCACAGCACGTCGTCGAAGAGCAACGCGTCCTTGTTCGTCGGGGTCAGGCGCTTGAGCTCGAGGTCGGGGCGGTGCAGGATCACCTGCCGCAGCCGGCCGGCTTCGGAATCAACGTGGAAGTTCATGGCTCTCCTGGAACGGGAGCGACGGGCGTCGGCTCCGGTGCGCCGGATGCGCTCGCCCTCTGGGATCCGGTACCACCTCACGGGGGCTACCGGTTGAACAATCCCAACGTGTCACGACGGCCCCACTGCCATCGGCGGCCACAGGGTCCCAATGCCTGCCCGACAGGCCCCAGTTGAGCAGGGGCCACTCCCACCACCTGGCCGGGACCTTCGGACCCCGGACGGAATCACACGGGGGCCGGACTCTGCCCGCCGGGGACCCATGGACCATGGTCCGGCGACCGCCCGGCGGCCAGTGTGGGGGTGGGAACAGAACGCGACGGGCCCGTGGTCATGGGTCCGGAGAGGACAGACCGCGATGCGTGTACCGGAAATCGACGCCGCCTCCCTCGAGACACTGCTCTCGGCAGCGGTGGCCGCGCCGTCGATCCACAACTCCCAGCCGTGGAGGTTCCGTCTGGAGCCGGCGTCCTGCTCCCTGGAAGTCCGCGTGGTCAGAGGCCGGTCGGCACCGTTGGCGGACCCCAGGAGGCGGGCGCAGTATCTCTCCGTGGGAGCGGCGGTGTTCAACCTGCGCGTCGCGGCAGCGCATCTGGGCTGGAAGCCCGTGGTGCGGCTGCTGCCGCCCGGGGACGATCCCGATCTGCTGGCCACGGTGCGGCTGACCGGTTCCCCGGTC
Organism: Streptomyces xingningensis; assembly: GCF_054957865.1. Taxonomy (NCBI): domain Bacteria; kingdom Bacillati; phylum Actinomycetota; class Actinomycetes; order Kitasatosporales; family Streptomycetaceae; genus Streptomyces; species Streptomyces xingningensis. The sequence goes on along the minus strand of NZ_JBDJPF010000040.1, from coordinate 692 downwards.
GACCGTTCACGCGACCCCGCGCTGTACGAGGCCATAGCCCGGCGCCGTACGAGCCGCATACCCTTCACCGGCCGGACCGTGCCGGAGCCGGTCGTGGCGGAGATGGCGGCGGGTACCCGGACGGAAGGCGCGCGACTGCATGTTCCCGACATCGTCGCCACCCGGCGGATGCTCGCTCTGACCGCCGAGGCGGAGCGGCGCAATCACCTCGACAAGGCGCGCACGAGGGAGAGCCGGGCATGGGTTCTCCCGCCCGGCGCCGGCCCGTACGGTGTCCCGGTCTCCGCTCTCGGTCCCCGGGACGCGACGCGGCGGATTCCGATGCGTGACTTCACCGGTGCCGGTGACGCGCGTCGCGTGCCGGCGCTGCCCTATGAGCGCCACGCGCAACTGGCGCTGGTGTGCACGGGGTACGACCGGCCGGAGGACTGGCTCCGGGCGGGGCAGGCCCTGGAGCGGATGCTGCTGCTGGCCACTGCGCACGGTGTGCGTACCTCGGCCCTGCACCAGGCCCTGGAGTGGCCGGACCTGCGCAAGGCGCTGCTCCACGGACAACCGGGGTGGCCGCAGTTCCTGATCCGCTTCGGCTACGGGCCGGACGGCGGTCCGACTCCACGGGCCACGGCGTCCGCGGCGACGGCGGAATGACGGTGGCGTGTCCTGCACCGTCGAGGTGGTGCAGGACACTCCAC